>NZ_JBIARA010000015.1:226065-234820 GCF_042889525.1 Micromonospora sp. NPDC002575
CGGCATCGCCAACACCTCGGGCCTCCTGCTGTCCAGCACCGTCACCACCGAAGACAGCAAGATCACCGAAAACTTCACCAACGGCCTCGGCGGCGGCGGCATCCTCAACGTCGACCTCACCCCGAACCTCGGCGGCACCGCCAACCTCACCATCCGCAACAGCGAAATCACCAAGAACAAAGCCACCCTCGGCGGCGGCATCCGCAACACCAACGGCACCCTCACCCCAACCAACACCAGAATCACCAACAACACCGCCCTCACCACCAACGGCGGCGGCGGCATCAACACCAACACCACCATCACCACCGACCCCACCACAACCACCACCAGCAACCGACCCACCAACTGCACCGGCACCGTCACCAACTGCTTCGGCTGACCGACGGCGCACCGCAGCCGGCCCCCGTCCCTTCGGGACGGGGGCCGGACCCTGTCGACGGCCGTTACCGCTGGACGAAGACCGCCACGCTGCGCGCCGGCACCGTGAACGTCCCGCTGCCCCGGTCGAACGAGGCGGCGCGCAGCACCGGATCGGCCGAGGCCCGCAGCACCGGGTGCAGCGCCACGTCCGACCCGCGCAGCCCGGTCACGGTCTGCTTCGCCGCCTGCGGGGTCGCGTTGAACACGACGGTCACCGACCGCCACGCTCCGCCGAGCCCCCGGGCGTCGAGGGTCATGGTGAGCACGCCCGGCGTCTCACCGACGCCGGACAGCGGGAACGCGACCCGCTTCTGCACCTGCTCGGCGGTGTCCAGCCCGAACACCGGCGACGACTCGCGGACGCGCAGCAGCTCCGCGTACCGGGCGTTGGCCAGGTCGATCGCCGCGCAGTCCGGCACCAGCTTCGCGTCGGCCAGCAGCGGCTTGGCGTACGGCCACTTGTCCTGGTTGTCCTGCGCCGGCGGCAGTCCCGCGCCGAACCCGTTGCCCTGCGCGCAGTCCCAGCGGATCTGGTTGAACCAGTCGCCGGAGTTGTAGGAGTTGCGGTCCAGCGACTTCGACCGCAGCCGCTCCGAGCCGGCCGTCACGAACCCGGTGCCCTGCCCCATCACCACCGTGGCGAGGGCGAGCACCTGCATCCGGGCCCGGTCCGTCGCCGAGGTGGCCTGCGGCAGCTTGTACGCCAGCGCGTCGTACAGGATCTCGTTGTCGTGCGCGTCGACGTAGGTGACGGCCTCGCCCGGCGCGGCCGTGTAGCCGGCCGGCGAGCCGTTGTAGTCGACCTGCGCGCCGGTGACCTGCCGGCCGGCGGAGTCGGTGAACCGGTAGCCGCGCAGGTTGCCGGTCAGCCCGACCTTGATCAGGTCGTGGGCGTGCAGCAGCCGGGCCCTCTGCTCGGCGGCCGAGCCGTTGATTGGGTCGCCGTTGGGGTCGGTGAACAGGCCGGAGGCGAAGCCCTGCACGCGCGGGTTGGCGTCGAACGGGCCGCCGCCGCGCACCGCGTCGCGCAGCCGGTCGTTGAACGTGCCGATCCCGGTGCCGGCCATGTTGGCCTGGGTGGCCTGCGTGAACCGGGCGTCGTCGGCGACCTCGCCGAAGTTCCAGCCCTCGCCGTAGAGCAGGATCCTCCGGCCGTCGACGCCGTCGCGGGCGAGGGTGAGCTGGTCCAGGGCGGCGCGCACGGCCAGGATGTTCGCCTTCGGGTGGTGACCCATCAGGTCGAACCGGAAGCCGTCCACCTTGTACGCCTTGGCCCAGGTGACCAGCGAGTCCACCACGAGCTTGCCCATCATGGCGTGCTCGGGCGCGGTGTTGGCGCAGCAGGTCGAGTTGGCAACCGCCCCGTCGTCGAGCAGCCGGTGGTAGTAGCCCGGCACCACCTGGTCGAGCACCGACTTGGCATCGGTGCCGGCGGCCGAGGTGTGGTTGTAGACGACGTCCATGACGACCCGCAGGCCCGCGCCGTTGATCCCGGCGACCATCCGGCGGAACTCGGTGGTGCGCGCCGCCCCGGCCGGGTCGACGGCGTAGCCGCCCTCCGGCACGGTGTAGTGCAGCGGGTCGTACCCCCAGTTGTAGCCGTCGGTGTCGGCGACGGCCGCGACGCAGCGCTGCTGCTCGTCGGAGTCCGGGGGCAGCTTGGCCAGGTCGCAGGCCGGCTGCTGCTGGTCGGCCCGCCGCTCGGGAATGGTGGCGAAGTCGAACGCGGGAAGCAGGTGCAGGTAGTCGACCCCGGCGGCGGCGAGCGAGCGCAGGTGCTTCATGCCGGCCGTGTCCGGGTCGGTGAAGGCGAGGTAGGTGCCGCGCCGCTGCGCCGGCACGGTGGCGTCGGCGACGGAGAAGTCCCGCACGGAGACCTCCTGGATCTGCGCCTTCGCCGGGGGCACGGCCGCCGGCTTGCGCAGGCCCGCCCAGCCGGCCGGGGCGAGCGCCGGGTCGGCCAGGTCGACGATCTGGCTGTGCGTGGAGTCCGGCGCGAGCGCCACCGAGTACGGGTCGGTCACCGACGCGGTGACCATCCGCTGCGCCGCCGGCTGCCACGCCGACACCCGGTACCGGTAGAACTTGCCCGTCCAGCCCTGCTCGCCGCGCACCGACCACACGCCGGTGCGGTCGTCGCGGCGCATCGGCACGACCCGCGGCGCGGCGGTCGGTGCGTCGAACAGCTCCAGCGCCACCGACCGGGCGGTGGGCGCCCAGACCGACAGGGTGGGCACCCGGCCGGCGAAGACGGGGCCGAGTTTCGCGCCGGTGGCGGCGGCGTACACGTCGTCGAGCACGCCCGGGACCTGCACCCCGGACGCGCCGAGCAGCGCGCCCTCGGCGTCCCGCTCGGTCACCACGAGCTGCCCGCGCAGCGCCGCCGGCACCTTCGCCAGGTCGGCCCGGTCGAGGGTGAAGGCGCGGTGCGCCCACAGGTGCGGGAACCGCGCGCGCTGGGCCTCGGTGAGCCCGTTGCGCTGCGCCCGCAGCGGCAGCGAGGTGTACGTCCCGGACAGCTCCCCGTCGACGACGCTCAGCCCGCCGGCCGGGGCGGTGACCAGGGCGTACGTCCGGCCGTCGGTGTCGGGAGCCTGCCAGGCGACGGTGGACCGGTCGATCCACTGCGCCCGCTGCTTGGTGATGTCCACGTTCCTGGATACCCCGGACGAGGTCGTCGGCAGCAGCCGGCCCGGCGTGGCGGCGAGCAGCCACACCTCCCGCCCGGCGGTGGCGAAGTCGAGGCGCTGGTCGTCCGGCAGGTCCTTGGTGTCGCCGTGGTGGACGATGTAGCTCAGGCCGGTCGCCCCGGCGGCCAGCGGCACCCGGAAGACCGCGCCGAAGGAGTCGACCTTCTCCGGCTTCAGCGGGCTGGACCAGTCGGTGGGGTTGGCGGCCCCGTCCCACAGGTGCAGGCCCCAGCCGTCGTAGTTGTTGTCGGCGCGGCGGTAGTGGATCAGCGCGGTGTCCCCGGCGACGGGCGGGTCGGGCTCGCCGGTGGCGGCCTGCCTGCTCGGGTAGAGCGCGGCGTCGCCCTGCTTCACCCACACCTCGCCGGTCTGCGTCACGTCGACGGTGCGGTCGGTGGCGACGTCCTTGGTGCCGGCGGCGTCGACCACGAGGAACCCGACGGACTTCGCGCCGGGCTTCAGCTTCACCCAGGCGAACCGGCCGTACGAGTCCTCGCCCGCGAACGGCTGCCCCTTGGGCCACTCGGTGACGTACGCGGGGTCGATGTCGCCCCACGCGTACAGGCCCCAGTCGGCGTAGCCGCCGGCCGGGCGCTGGTAGTGCACCACCAGCCAGTCCCGCGACGCGCTCTGGGCGGGGGTGCCGACCGTGGCGGTGGAGCGGGTGGCGGCGACGCGGCCCCGGCCGTCGCGGACGACGGCCTTGTACTCGACCTTCGTGCCGCCGGCCAGGCCGGTCAGGTCGTGGTGCACGGTGTACGGGGCGGTGTGCGCGCTGCCCAGCAGGGTCCACCGGCCGCCGGCGACCCGGGCGGCGACGGTGACGGTGGCGAGGGGGTCGCCGGTGACCTGCGCGGTGACGGCCGCCCGGGTGGCGACGGGCGTGCCCGGGGCGGGGGCGGTGACGGCGATCGTCGGCTTCGCGGCGGCCTGCGGGATGGCTTTGGCGGCCCGGTGGACCACGGCGGACATCGCCGGCACGGTGACGGTGAGCCTGCCGTCCGCCCCGGCGGTCGGCGTGCCGGTGCCGCCGTGGATGCCGGCGAACGCGGTGCCCGGCGACCAGGTGTCCACGGTGACGGTCTGCGCGGTGTCGGCGTTGTTGACGGCGACGACGTACTCGACGCGCTGGCGGGGGTCGACGCGGGAGAAGGCGAAGACGCCGGGACCGTCGGCGGCGTACCGGGTGACCTGCACGCCGTCGCGCAGCGCCGGGTGGGCCTGGCGCAGCGCGCCCAGCCCGGCGATGGCGCGGTAGAGCGGGTGCGTCGGGTCGTACTGGTCGGCGGCGTGGGTGCGGTCGGTGCCGATCAGGTCGTCGTCGAGGTAGTCGGCCGTGCGCGAGGCGAACATGTCCTGCCGGGCGTCCTTGTCGCCGCCGGGGCCGGTGAAGCCCTGCTCGTCGCCGGAGTAGACCACCGGCTGCCCCCGGGTGAGGAACATCAGCTCGTGGGCGAGGGTGGCGCGGCGCAGCTGCGCGGCGTCGTCACCGCCGGCCGCGGCGACGAACGAGCCGATCCGGCCCATGTCGTGGTTGCCGAGGAAGGTGGTCAGCCGGTTGGCGTCGGTGTCGCGGGCGGCGTACAGGTCGTCGCGGGCGTACACGTCGGCGAGGGCCTTCGCGGAACCACCGGCGGCGGTGTAGCCGCGCGCGGCCTCCTGGAACGCGAAGTCGAGGGTGGCCGGCAGGCCGCCGCGCCGCACGTAGGTGGAGGTGATCTCCGGGTCGGCGCTGTAGACCTCGCCGAACATGAAGAAGTCCTTCTTGCCGGCCTTCTCGGCGGCGCGCTCGATGCCCCGGCTGAACTGCGGCCAGAACTCCAGGTTGGTGTGCTTGACGGTGTCGAGCCGGAACCCGTCGACGCCGGTCGCGCCGATCCAGTCGCCGTAGACCTTGGTGAGGCCCGCGACGACCTCGGGGCGCTCGGTCCACAGGTCGTCCAGGCCGAAGAAGTCGCCGTACTCGCTGTTCTCGCCGGAGAAGGTCGAGTCGCCCCGGTTGTGGTACATGGTGGCGTCGTTGAGCCACGCCGGGACCTTGACCTTCGCGTCGGCCGGGCTGTCGAAGGTCGGCGTGTACGGGAAGGAGTCGGCGTTCACCTCGGGGAAGCCCCGGGTGCCGTCGGCGTAGTTGCGGTCCTCGAAGGCGCGCCCCTGCGCGTCGGTGTACGGCGCGGTCTTCTTGTCGATGTAGGCGTACTTGTCCTCGGCGTACTTGATGACGTCGGCGGTGTGGTTGACGATGACGTCGAGGTAGACCCTGATGCCCCGCCGGTGCGACAGCTCGACCAGCCGCTTCAGCTCCTCGTCGGTGCCGAAGTGCGGGTCGACCTGGGTGAAGTCGGTGATCCAGTAGCCGTGGTAGCCGGCGGAGACGTCGTCGCCGGCGCCCTGCACGGGCCGGTTCTTGAACACCGGGGCGAGCCAGATGGCCGTCGTGCCCAGCCCCTGGATGTAGTCGAGCTTGTCGATGAGGCCCTTGAGGTCGCCGCCGTGGTAGAAGCCCTTGTCGGTGGGGTCGAGGCCGGTGGACAACCGGTCGCCGGTGAGGCCGCCGGCGTCGTTGCGCGGGTCGCCGTTGGCGAACCGGTCGGGCAGGACGAAGTAGAACTGCTCGGCCCGGGCGTCGTCGTGGCCGGCGGCGAGCAGGGCGTCGGCGGAGGGCTCGGCGCGCCACTGCGTCGCGCCGGCGGCGGCGAGCGGGTCGGTGCGGGTGCCGGCGTCGGCGGCGTCGCCGCCGAGCTGGCGCACGGCGACGGGGGCGCCGACGAGGGCGAGGGTGAGGGTGGAGACCAAGGCGAGCAGCGCCTTACGGGGCATCGGCGGGGGTTTCATCGACGGCCTTCCTCTGGTCGTGATTGGCCCGCACGCTAGCCCTTGCCGAAACGTTCTGCAATACCTTGCAAACGGAGTCGCAACAAAGCAGTCATCTTGCAAGCGCCTGCGGCCGACGGCGCGCCCGCGCGGCCCGGGGGACGGGCGGTCGGGCGCGTACGGTCGGGCGGTCGGGCGCGTACGGCGCAGGAGGGAGCCGGCCCCGGCCGGTGACGACGCAGGGCCGGTCAGCGCAGGCCGGAGCAGCCGGCCCCATCGACGGTGCAGGTCGTCGGCCGGGTGGCCCGCGTCCGGTCGAAGTGGAACCGCAGCGGCACCGACGCGCCCGGGCCGAGGTCGACGCCGCTGGTGAACGTCCAGGTGTCGCCCGAGCGGCTGATCCGGCCCTGCGGCGCGCCCTCGATCCAGGCGGTCACCAGGTGGGCGGCCGGGAAGGTCATCCGGACCGTCCAGCCCCGCTGCGACCGGGACTCGTTGCGCACCAGGACCTCGCCGATGAACGCGCCGTCGTAGGAGTTCATCACCCGGTACGCGCCGCTGACCGACGACGACGCGGGCGGCCTGGCCGGGGTGGTCGGGGCCGGCGGCTCGGGCGCGGGCGGGGCGGCGGGCGGCGGGGCGGCCGGCTCCGCCGGCAGGGGGCCGGCGCCGCCCTCTCCGACCGGGGTGGTCGCCACGGCGTGCCCGGCGGGCTGCGCCCCGCTGGGCGACAGGGTCGCACGCGGGGACAGGCCCGGCACCACCGGCGCGGGCGGCTCGGTCACCGACCGGCTCACCGCCGGCGGCAGCGTCGGCAGCGGCATCGTCCACTCGGGAGCCGGGAACGCCTCACCGACGGGCCCCCGGCTGCGGTAGGTGCCGAGCGCCACGAACAGCAGCACCACCATCACCACCACCCCGACCGAGACCACGATCCAGGGCGAACTGGCGATGGCGGCATTGGCCCCGGAGGTGGGTTGCGCGCGACGTGTGCCCGACATGTCCCTCCCTCATCGGTCCCGCCCGGAGAGCGTAGCGATCAACGGCAATGTCGGAAAGAGCCGGAGCACACTGAACCGTCCTAACAGTCCAGTGGGCCCCGTTCCGTCGATGCCGCGCGCACCCGGGGGTGGCCGCGACGGGGTCAGGCGGTGCGGATCACCGTACAGATGGCAGGGCCGTCGTCGGTACTCCGTAGCAGGTAACGGTACCGCTCGCCCGGCACGCGCCGCCCCCGGCCGTCCAGGAACTCCCATTCCACGGCGACCTCGGTCAGCAGCGCCGAGACCGGCTGCACGTCCCCGATCATGGCGTGCGCCGCCACCAGCTCACGCTCCTGGTAGTCCGGGGCCGCGCCGACGAACGACAGCGCCACCGCCGCCGGGGACGCGAACGAGAAGCTGTAGGTGTCGGCGACGACCAGCCCCGGCAGGGCGTAGCAGGCGGCGACGGCCGCCACGTCGCCGGTGGTCAGGGCCACGCCGTACCGGCCGAAGAAGTCGGTCAGCGCGTCGAGATCGGTGGATGCTGTCACGAGGACTGTCAGTTGCCGCCCGCCGTCCCCGGCAAACCAAGGTCGACGGCGCCGGCGCGCACCGCGCCGGCCCGGTCGCTCACCGTGGCGGAATCCGCACCTCGATCTCCGTGCCGAGCTGCGCCCCGCCGGTCAGCCCCAGGTCGTCGCCGCTCCAGAACCGGCCCGGGTCGTACCAGTTCGGCCGGCGGCCCGCCGGCAGCAGGCCCATCGCCTCGTACGTCACCGCGACCACCTCGGCGCAGTACGCCGTCTCCAGCGCCCGGTCCCGCACCGCGACCCCGCCCGGCCGCTCCGGCGTGCCGGTCCCCCGCTCCGCCTGCGCGGCTGCCTGCTCCGCCTGCACGGCTGCCTGCTCCGCCTGCACGGCTGCCTGTTGTGCCTGCGCGGCCCCCCGGTCTGCCGGACCGGCCGCCCGGTCCCGCCGCCCGGGCAGGGGCAGCGGCAACCGCACCTGCGGCACCCGGCCCCGCGCCCAACGCCAGGCGAGCTGCGCGGTCGACGGGAACGGCGTGCCGTCGATGCGGGCGACGGTGCGCAGCACCGCCTGCTCCATCGTCGCGTCGGCGGGCGGTTCGAGCTGGCGCAGCCAGGCCCGCTGGCCGTACCGGTTGGCCCAGACGCAGACCGCGTCCCGCAGGTCGTGCAACTGCACCCCGCGGTGGTGGGTGCCGGTCCACATGTCCGGCAGCGACCGGCCCAGCTCGGCGTGCCACATCAGCGGCGGCAGGTCGTCCAGGACCACCGCCATGCCCACGTGGTTCACCGGGCTGTTGGTGGTGAGCTGGATGGCGCGGTCGGGCACGCTGCGGCCCCGGAACACCCACACGTCGCCGGTGCGGGTCAGCTCCACGGCCTCGTCCAGGCCGATGCTCATGCCATCGTCCCGCCGTCGCCGCCGACGTTCTGCTCGCTCATGAACGTCTACCCTAGGCGCATGCGGCAACGGATGCAGTGGTGGAAGTGGCTCGGGCTGGCCGGTCTCGCGGGCGTCGCCGCGACCGGCGTGGTCGTGGCCCGCGCCGAGCGGCGGCGGCGGGCGTACACCCCGGAGGAGATCCGGGCCCGGCTGCGCGACCGGCACGCGGAGGCCGCCGCCACCGGCGCAGTCGGCACCCCGCCGCCCGACGACCCGGCCTGACCGGCAGGCCGGCGGGCCATGGTCACGCTCGATCAGGGAAAGAGTGGCGACACCCCCAGTCTGGGGATTTAACGCTGGGCGGGTCGGCGTCGCTTGATGATTGTCTTGTGGCGTGGGGTGGGTTGCTGGTTTCGGCTGCCTTTGGGGCGTCCT
>NZ_JBIARA010000016.1:0-182909 GCF_042889525.1 Micromonospora sp. NPDC002575
CGTCGGCCTCCGCCCACGAGAACGTCGCCAGACTCATCGGCGAACCATGATCAGTCCAGTTCACCATGTCCGCCGACGAGAACACCCGCCAGTCCTTCATCGTGAAGTACGTGGAGCCGTCCTCGTCGTGGCCGGTGTAGAGGTAGACCCGACCGTTGTAGACGATCGGGGCGGGGTCGGCGGTGTAGATCGTCTGCACGATCGGGTTGTCCGCCCGCGCCGGAGCGGCGAACAGCGTCGAGACGCAGAGCAGCGCCGCCACGAAGGCGACGCCGCGCCTGAGTCTGGTGCCGGTCAGGGTTTTCACGGAGACCTCCCGAGATGGGGGCAGCGCACCCGGAACGGGTGCCTGCCCGGGGGTGGATGAGCGCAGGGGCGGCCGACCGGCGTCCGCCCGGAAAGGGCGGCGCGGTCGGCCCTGGTAGGGGCTGCGACGTCACGGGTCGGAGCGGGCCCGGGCGTCCACGGGGACGCCGGACGTGCTCGGTTCCCGGCTGGTGCTCCGGCTCTGCCGCCCCGGATCGGCGATCCCGGTGGCGGCGGCGGAGCGTGCCCTTCGCTCCTGAGAGGCAGGATACGTGTTACCGTTAACACGGACAAGACGGGGATCGATGTCTCGGCGACGGCCCGGCGCGGGCCGCCCGCCGGGCCGCGGCACCCGGGGCCGGCGGCGTTGCCGGGGTCTGCCATGCTCGGCACGATGACGACCGGCCGCCCCACCAGACGCCGCCCGCGCCGCCGGGCCGCCCTCGTCGTCCTCGCGCTCGGGGTGGTCGTCGCTCTCCTCGCCGTCGCCGGGGTCGCCTGGCAGTTCCTGCGGCCACCGGGCCCGCGCCCGCTGTTCCAGCTCCCCGTCGCCTGCGGCGAGACGTGGCAGCTCGGCACCTATCCCGGGCACGACGACTACGACGTCGACCTGTTCCCCAAGCGGGGCGAGGCATGGGGGCGGCCGGTGCTCGCCTCGTCCGCCGGCACGGTGACCGTGGCCGGGATCAACGGGTCGCTGGGTGGCCGTACCCCGGACGACCCGGACGGCCCGCGCGGCCGGGGCGGCGGGTACTGGGTGAAGATCGACCACGGCGGCCGGTGGGAGACGCAGTACCTGCACCTGCTCGAACCGCCGCTGGTCCGCGAGGGCCAGCGGGTCGCCCAGGGCGAGCAGATCGGGCGGGTCGGCAGCACCGGCAACTCCGGCGCGCCGCACCTGCACTACGAGCAGCGCCGGGGCTGGGAGAAGGTCGAGACCTGGTTCGACGGCGAGCCGTCGGGGATCACCCACGACGACACCGAATACACGGTGACCCGCAAGAGCAACAACTGCGCCGCCGAGCGGCCGTAGCCGGCCGCGCCCCGCCTTCCACTCGTCGTCCAGATCGCGTCCACAGCCGGCTGGCAGCGTCTGGGCCGCAGACGCGAAAGGGCGTCACGAGGCGAAGGGACGCGACTCAGGTGCGAAGGACAACCAACTGGAGGCTGGCCGCGGCGGTCAGCGTGATCGTCGTCGCCGGATCTCTCACCGTTTCCGGGCCGGCGGCGGCGGCCCCCGTCATCCGGCTGGCCCCGTCGGCCCCGGTGCAACCGGCCGACGTCGCCGGCTCGGTCGACTATCTCACCAGGACCTACGGCGTCAGCGTACGGGAGGCGGTGCGCCGGCTGGAGTTGCAGCGGACCGCCGGCGCGTTGCAGGACGTGCTGGCCCGGGAGCACGGCGACACGTTCGCGGGCTCCTGGATCGACCAGGAGAACGGGGGCGTGCTCTACGTCGCCAGCACCGCCGCCGGAAAACTGGCCCCCGCGCTGGGCGCGGTCCCGGACCGGCAGCACATCCGCGTCGTCGGGGTGCGGCACTCGCTGCGGGACCTCGACGCCAGGGCGCGAGAGGCCAGCGCCCGGCTGGGGCTCACGCCCGAGCAGGAGCCGGTGATCAACGCGCAGCGCAACCGGGTCGAGCTGCACCATCGGGCGGCGGACGCCGTGCGCGGTTCGGCCAGCCGGCTCGCGCTGGCCGGCGACCTGGGCGTCGCGGTGGTCGACTCGCCGACCCCCGTCCCGCAGGCCTGCGCGATCCAGAACTGTGAGGCGCCGATGCGCGGCGGGCTGCGGCTGGACATGCTCGACTTCAACAAGAATCCGAAGTGGACCTGCACCAACGGCTTCAACGTGCACGGCTCGGACGGCTGGCAGTACACGGTCACGGCGGGGCACTGCAGCGAGGACGGGGAGGGCTACTACTCCAGGCACGCGGGCCTGTACGTCGGCCGCTACAACTACCCGACCTACGTCAGCCGCAACTACCCCTACGACGGGGCCATCATGCCGTACGTGGTGATGAACGGCTTCGAGTACGTCAGTTACTGGGTGGTGAATCCGCGCAACACGGTGTTCAACTCCCGGGGGAGCAAGGAGTTCCCGATCGTCGGAATGTACAGCTACGCCCAGATCGAGGTCGGCTGGGTGGCCTGCCACACCGGTCAGACGTCCAACAACACGAGGTGCGGCACGGTCCTGACGAAGGACGGCGGAATGATCACGGACATCTGCACGAAGAGCGGGGACAGCGGCGGCCCGCTCTTCAGCGAGGCCGACCACATGGCCTACGGCATCCTGCACGGCGGCAGCAACAGCAACGGCACCTGCACCACGCGGTCGTACTACTCGCCGCTGTCGAAGGTCTTCGACACCGCGCGCTCGTACTCCGGCATCACCTTCAACGTGAACTCGGCGGCCTGACCGACCGGCCCCGCCGACCGGCGGGAGGGCCGTAGCCAGCGCCCGGCGCCTGGCTACGGCCCGGCCTGGGTCAGCACCCGGCGGTGCGCCTCCCGCAGGTCCGGTCCCGGGTCGATGCCCAGCTCGTCGGCGAGCCGCTCGCGGACCGAGCGGTACGCCGCCAGGGCCTCCGCCTGGCGGCCGGCGGCGGCGAGCGTCGTCACCAGGCCCGCCTGGACACGCTCGTCGAACGGGTCCCGCTCGGCCGCGCGGCGCAGCGACGCCAGCACCACCGCCGGCCGGCGCAACCGGACCGCGATCCCGGCGGCGTCGAGGGCGGCGTCGGTGAACTCGCCGTCGAGGCGCGCGAACGTGGCCCGGGCCGCCGGGGTGCCGGCCAGGCCGTCGCCGGCGGGGCCGTGGCCGAGCCGCAGCGCCTCGGCGTACCGGTCGAGCGCCCGGTCCGGCTCGCCGCCCTGCACGTGCGCCCGCGCCTCGGCGACGGTCCGCCGGAACAGGACGAGGTCGAGCGCCTCCGGCCCGGCCGCGAAGCGGTATCCGTTGCCGTGCCGGGGCAGGTAGGCGCCCGGGGCGCGCGGCGGCAGGCCGGGTTCGAGCAGGCGGCGGAGCCCACCGACGTACTTGTGGATGGTGTTCACCGCGCTCGTCGGCGCGTCCGGACCCCAGAGCAGGTCGATCAGCTCGTGCGTGCTGATCGGGTGGCCCGCGCGGGCGAGCAGGAGCGCCAGCAGGCAGCGTTGCTGCGGCGGCCCGGCGTCCACCTCGGCGTCGCCGCGCCGGACCCGCAGCGGGCCGAGGATCCGCAGCTGGGTCGCCGGGCGACGCGGATCGACACTGTGCGAAACAGGCATGCGCTTCACGTTAGGTAGCCCGCCGGGTGCTCAGCGTACGTCGGATGACGTAATGACGCGGGCCAGCTCCGCCCGCGACTTGACGTGGATCTTCGGGTAGATCCGGTACAGGTGGGTGCTGACCGTCCGGGGGGACAGGAACAGCTGCGCGCCGATCTCCCGGTTGCTCAGCCCCTCCGCGGCCAGCCGGGCGATCTGCTGTTCCTGCGGGGTGAGGGCGGTCAACGCGTCCCTCGGCCGCCGCCGCGTCTCGCCCGTGGCCCGCAGCTCCGCCCGGGCCCGCTCGGCCCACGGGGTGACGCCGAGCGCGTCGAAGGTGGCCGCGGCGGCCCGCAGCGGCGGCCGGCTCTCCGTGATCCGGTGCGCCCGCCGCAGCGCCGTGCCGTGCGCGAGCTGGAGCCGGGCCCGGTCGAACGGCCAGCCGGTCAGGTCCTCGGCCAGCGCGGCCGGGTAGTCCCCGTCGAGCACCGCGCGGGCGTAGCCGAGGCCGACCCGCAGGGAGGGCGACCCGGTGCCTGCGGCGACCGGCTCCAGGCCGCGGACCACCGGGCGCAGCTCGTCCTGGAAGCCGCCGAGCAGGGCCGCCTCGGCCAGGTGCCCGAGCACGAGCAGTTGGTGGCCGGGGAAGTAGGCGCTGTCCGCCGGGTCGAAGATCCGCATGAGTTGCCGGAACGCGTCGTCCGGGTAGCCCTCGGCGAGCGCGGCGACGCCCCGGATGCGCTGCACGAGGGCCAGCATCGGCAGCCGCCGGCCGGCGGAGAGCGCCTGCTCGGCGGCCTCGGCCCGGCCGTGGGCCGCGGCGACGTCGCCCCGCAGCGCCTCGGCCAGGCCCATGGTGAGGCCGCCGCCCAGCGCCCACATCGGCAGCCCGGTCTCCTCCGCCAGGCCGATGCACTCGGCGGCCAGCGGCACGGCGGCCCGGGTGTCGCCCAGCGCCGCGTACGCCGACGCGGCGGCGTTGAGCGCCTGGGAGAGGACGCCGATCCGACCCTGTGCGCGCAGCTCGGCCGCGGCGGACAGCGCGAACGTCCCGGCGAGGTCGAACGCGCCGATGGCCCAGGCGGCGATCGCCAGGTCGCTGCGCAGGGCCGGTGGCAGGTCCATCCGGTGCGCCAGGCGCTCCAGCCGCCGCAGCGCGGCGACGCCGTGCTCGACCGGTGCGATCAGCAGCATGATCCCGGGCACGCGCGGGTCGTCGTCGATCGCCCCGAGCGCGAGCGTGACCTCGGTGAACCGGTCGCGGACGTGCGCCGGCACGTTGGAGTAGTAGACGCGCAGCGCCAGGTCGTTCAGCGCCTGGAGGGCGCGTTCGGGGTCGCCGTCGCGGCGCATCCTGTCGATCAGGTCGGCGTAGGTCAGCAGCCGTTCCGGCCCGGACCAGGCGACCGGGAGGTACGTCTCGCGCAGCCAGGTCAGCCGGGCGTGGTCGGCCGGCCGCAGGGCGTTCTCGTCGATCTCGTCGATCAGCCGCCGCACGGTGTGCGGGTCACCCTGCTCGTGCGCCACCAGGGCGCTCGAAACCTGCCGGTGGCCGCGCGCGGCCGGGTCCTGGCTGAGCTGGACGGCCCGGGTGAGCGCGGCCAGCGCGAGCGGCGCCTGGCGCGGCGCGGCGGCGATGGCCACGTCGGTGAGCTCCCGGGCCAGCCTCTCGTCGGGGCCCGCCGCGGCCGAGGCCCGGTGCCAGAGCTGGCGCTGCGGGCTGGCGGACAGCACCGCGGCCAGCGCCGCGTGCACGCGGCGACGGTCCGCGGGCGCGGCCTGCTGGCGCAGCGCCGAGCGCAGCAGCGGGTGCCGGAACCGCAGCTCGTACCGTTCGTCGACGGCGACCAGGCGGGCGGTCACCGCCGGCTGGATCGCCTCGGCGGAGACGTCGGCGTCGGCGAGGACCGCGGCGGCGGCCAGGATCTCGTCCAGGCCGGTCCCGTCGTTCAGCGCCGCGATCAGCAGCAGACGCCGGGTCGGCGGCGGCAGGTCGGCGACCAGCCCGCCGAAGGTCCGCTCCACCTGCGTGCTCAGCGGCAGCGTCGACGGCGACAGCGCGTCGTCGCCGAGCCGGGCGACCGACGTGCCGAGTTCCACGATGCCCAGCGGGTTTCCGGCGGCCTCGTCCAGCACCCGGGCCCGCAGCCGCGGGGCCAACCGGGGCGCGGTCCGGTCCAGCAGCGTCCCGGCGTCCGCCCTGGTCAGCGGCTCCAGCCGCAGTTCGGGCAGCCCGGCCCTGGTGAGCCGCCGGTCGGCGTCCTCGCCGTCGCGCACCGCCATGACCACGGCCACCCGGTCCGACCCGACCCGCCGGCCGAGGAACGTCAGGGTCTCCCAGGTCGCGGCGTCGAGCCAGTGCGCGTCCTCGACCGCGAGCAGCGTGGGCTGCTCCGGCTCGCCGAGCAGGTGCAGCATCTCGACGGCCCGGCGGTACGGCGAGTCCGCCGTCATCGGAGCGGGACGCAGCGGACGCAGCAGGTGGTCGAGCCCGGCGTACGGGATCTGCCCCTCCGCCTGCACGCCGGTCACGCCCAGCACGCGCATCCCGCGCCCGTGTCCGGCACGGACCACGTGCTCCAGCAGGGCCGACTTGCCGATCCCGGCCTCCCCGCGCAGCACCAGCGCGCCGCCCCGCCCCTCCAGCGCGTGGCTGAGCAGTTCCCCGAGCATGCTGATCTGGTCGTCCCGCCCGACGAGTTCGGCCATGCCCCCATCATGCGACGCCCCGGGCCGAGGACTCACCCGCCGTCGACCCGGGGCCGCCGGTGGTCGGTCAGCCGGAACCCGACGCCCCGTACCGCGACGACGGTGACGCCGGTGCCGAGCTGGTCGAGCTTGCGGCGCAGCCGCTTCACCAGGGACTGCGCGCCGGCCGTGCGCTGACGCCCCTCGTCCTGCCAGACCGTGCGGTGCAGCTCGGCGTAGCTCCAGACCCGGACCGGCTCGCTGGTCAGGCGGGTCAGCAGGTCGCGTTCGAGCCGGGTGAGGAAGACCTCGCGCTCGCCATAGCGGGCCGTGGAGCGGGCCGGGTCGATCCGCAGCGTGTCGTCCGGGCCCGGGTCGGGGGCCGGACGCCCGGCGGCGGGCGGCGGCTGCGGCGTCGCGATCAGCCGGCGCAACTCGTCGAGGTCGGCCACCAGCAGCAGGGGCGCGATGCCGTCGAGGCGTTCGGCGAGCCGGATCCGCTCGGCCGGCGACGGGGTCACCGCGATCACCAGCGGGATCGGCGGCCCCGCCTCGTCGAGGGGGCCCGGCGGCGTGCTCCCGTCGCCGCCGCTCACCGCGCCCACCCGGACGCGCCCGACGGCCGCTGCCCGAGTCTGTCAGCGCGGTGACAGCGACGGGCAGCCACTGCCACCGGGTGGGCCGCTCCTAGCGACGAGTTGCTTACGTCGCGTGCTTGATCCTTCATCTTTGTCGATCATAGTTTGCCCACAGGCGACCGGCGTGACCCGCACGGCGTCTGGCGGGCCTGGGGGCCGCACGTACCGGTGCGTCCAGAGGGGAGGCACGGTCGTTGTACCCCTGTCACGGCCCGACCAACCGCGGGTCGTTTTGCAGGAGGCAGCACCGATGCTGAGACGTCCACACCCCAGAGGCCCGGTCAGGCGCCTGGTGAGCGCCGGTGCGGCGCTCGCCCTCGCCGCGACGGCCCTGGTCACGACCGCCCCCGGCGCGCAGGCCGCGCCGGGCGGGACGCCCGCGGACAAGATCCGGCCCGAACTGGTCAAGCAGCTCCAGACCAAGACCGAGAGTGACTTCTGGATCCACTTCGGGGCCCGGGCGGACCTGAGCAAGGCCGGCGCGATCACCGACTGGACCAAGCGGGGCGCTGCCGTGGCGGACGCGCTGCGCCGCACCGCCGCCGACAGCCAGGCCAAGGTCCGCGCCGAACTCGACGGCGCGGGCGCGAAGTACCAGAGCTTCTGGGCGACCAACGCCATCAAGGTCAGCAGCGGCTCCCTCACGATGGCGCAGAGCCTCGCCGCGCGCGCCGAGGTCGACGGCATCTACGCCCCGGTCGCCTACGCGCTGCCCGAGGTCACGAAGGGCGCCGACGAGAAGACGGCCAACGCCCTGGAGTGGGGCATCGCCAACATCAACGCCGACGACGTCTGGTCGCGCTACGGCGTCACCGGCGCCGGCATCACGGTGGCGAGCATCGACTCCGGCGTGCAGTTCGACCACCCGGCGCTGGTGCGGTCCTACCGGGGCAACAACGGCGACGGCACCTTCGACCACAACTACAACTGGTTCGACGCGGCCGGCGACTGCGCCGCCGCCCCCTGCGACGGCGACGGCCACGGCACCCACACGATGGGCACGATGGCCGGCGCCGACGGCGCCAACCAGATCGGCGTCGCGCCCGGCGTCCGGTGGATCGCGGCCAACGGCTGCTGCCCGACCGACGCGGCGCTGATCGCCTCCGGCCAGTGGATGCTCGAACCCACCGACCTCGACGGCGAGAACCCCGACGCCAGCAAGCGGCCCCACGTCATCAACAACTCGTGGGGCACCCGGCTGCCCTCCAACGACCCGTTCATGGAGGACGTGACGCTCGCCTGGGCCGCGTCGGGCATCTTCGGCGCCTGGTCCAACGGCAACAGCGGCCCGTCCTGCCAGACCAGCGGCTCGCCGGGCAGCCGGTCCAGCAACTACTCCACCGGCGCGTACGACGTCAACAACACCATCGCCAGCTTCTCGGCCCGGGGCGCCGGCCAGGGCGGGGCCGTCAAGCCCGACATCTCCGCGCCCGGCGTCAACGTCCGGTCCAGCATCCCCGGCGGCGGCTACGGCAGCCTCAGCGGCACCTCCATGGCCTCGCCGCACCTCGCGGGCGCGGTCGCGCTGCTGTGGTCGGCCGCGCCCGCGCTGGTCGGCGACGTCGCGGCCACCCGCGCCCTGCTGGACGACTCGGCGATCGACACCGCCGACGCCCAGTGCGGCGGCACCGCCGACGACAACAACGTCTACGGCGAGGGCCGCCTCGACGCCCTCGCGCTGCTCGACGCCGCCCCGATCGGGGAGACCGGCACCCTCGCCGGCACGGTCACCAACGCGGCCACCGGCGCTCCGGTCCCCGGCGCCACGGTCGCCCTCACCGGCCCGGCCGCCCGGCAGCTCACCACCGGCGCCGACGGCACGTACTCGTCCCTGCTCCCCGCCGGTGACTACCAGGTCACCGTGACCGCGTTCGGCTACGCCGCCCGGACGCTGCCCGCCACGGTCCGCGCCGCCGCGACCACGACGCTCGACGTCGCCCTGATGGCGGTGCCGTCGGTCACCGTCAGCGGCTCGGTCACCGACGGCTCCGGCCACGGCTGGCCGGTGTACGCCAAGGTCAGCGTCGAGGGCCTGCCGGTGTCCGACTACACCGCGCCCGGCAACGGCCGCTACAGCCTCACCCTGCCCGCCTCGGCCACGTACAAGCTGAAGGTGGAGCCGCAGTACCCGGGCTACCAGACCGTGACCCGCGAGGTCGTGGTCGGCTCCGGCAACAAGACCCAGAACGTCGCCGTCACCGTTGACCCGGCCGCCTGCACCACCGCGCCCGGCTACGGGTACGGCTCCGACGGGGTGTACGAGACGTTCGACGGCGACCGCGCCCCGGCCGGCTGGTCGGTGGTGGACAACGCCGGCACCGGCCAGGGGTGGCAGTTCACCGACACGGGCGACCGGGGCAACCTCACCGGCGGCACGGGCGGCTTCGCGATCGTCGACAGCGACGACTACGGCAGCGGCGGGAGGCAGGACACCTCGCTGGTCAGCCCGGTCGTCGACCTGACCGACGTCGCCGCGCCGGTGATCCGGTTCAACCAGGACCTCAACTGGGTCAGCTCCGAGCGCGCCGACGTCGACCTCAGCATCGACGGCGGCGAGACCTGGACCAACGTGCTGCGGCAGGCGGCGGACGTGCGCGGGCCCAAGGTCACCGAGATCGCGATCCCGCAGGCGGCGGGCAAGTCCCGGGTGCAGGTCCGGTTCCACTACTACGACGCCACCTGGGAGTGGTGGTGGCAGGTCGACAACGTGCTGATCGGCAGCGAGGTCACCTGCGCGCCGACCGACGGCGGCCTGGTGCTCGGCCACGTGCGCGACGCCAACGACAACGGGTACGTCAACGGCGCGACCGTCACCAGCGACGACCGGCCGGCCGAGACGGCCACCACCGTCGCCACCCCCGACGACACCGAACTGCCCGACGGCTTCTACTGGCTGTTCTCCTCGCTGACCGGCGCGCACCGGTTCACCGCCAAGGCCGGCGGCTACACCAGCCAGGGCAAGCAGGTCACCGTCGAGGCCGACTGGGCCACCACCGCGACCTTCAAGCTCGCGGCGGGCCGGCTGTCCGTGCAGCCGGCGGCGGTCAGCGGCACCGTGCGGATGCCCACCGGCACCGTCGCCAAGACCTTCACGGTGACCAACACGGGCGGGGCCCCCGTCGACGTCCGCTTCGGCGAGCGCGACGGCGGCTTCGAGTTGCTGCGGGCCGACGGTTCCCGGGTGACCCAGCGGCAGATCCTCGCCGCCGAGGGGGCCCCGGAGCAGCGGATCACGGCCGCCACGTCGCTGGCCGCGCGGGCGTCCGGCATGGCCGCCGCGGCGGCTCCCGCCCCGGCCGGCCCGCAGGCCGCGCCCTGGACGGACGTCACCGACTTCCCGGCCAACATCATGGACAACCGGGTGGTCAGCCTGGACGGCAAGGTGTACTCGATCGCCGGCGGCAACGGCACCGCGTCGTCGGCGAAGAACTACGCCTACGACCCCATCGCCCAGACCTGGACGTCGATCGCCGACCTGCCGGGCGCGCGCAACGCCGTCACGGCCGGCGTCGTCGACGGGAAGATCATCGTGACCGGCGGCTGGGGCGCGTCCGGCCCCGACGCCGCCACCTGGTCGTACGACCCGGCGGCCAACACCTGGACGAAGAAGGCGAACAACCCGGCGCCCCGTGCCGCCGCCGGCCAGGCCGTCGCCGACGGCAAGCTGTACGCGGTCGGCGGCTGCACGACGGCGAACTGCACGCCGATGTCGAACGACGTCGTCCGGTACGACCCGGCCGGCGACACCTGGGAGACCCTGCCCGACTACCCGAAGTCGGTGGCGTTCCTGTCCTGCGGCGGCATCGGCGGCGTCGTCTACTGCACCGGCGGCAACGACGGCTCCGTCGCGCAGAAGGCCGGCTACGCCTTCGACCCGGGCACCAACGCCTGGACCGCGATCGCCGACGCGCCGGCCGACAACTGGGCCAGCTCGTTCGCCGTGGCCAACGGCAAGCTGCTGGTCGTCGGCGGCTCGCAGGGCGGGGCGATCACCAACGCCGGCTTCGCCTACGACCCGGCGGGCAACTCGTGGTCGGCCCTGCCGAACGCCAACACCGCCCGGTACCGGGGCGGCGCGGCGTGCGGCTTCTACAAGGTCGGCGGCTCCTCGGGCGGCTTCACGGCGACGGCGGACAGCGAGGCGCTGCCCGGCTTCGGCGAGTGCGCCGAGGCCGCCGCGGACGTCAGCTGGCTGACGATCGACAAGACGGCGGCCACGCTGGCGCCGGGCGAGAAGGTCACGGTCACCGTCGGGATCTCGGCCACCGTCGACCAGCCGGGCACGTACACGGCGTCGGTGGTGATCACCGAGAACACCCCGTACACGGTCGCGCCGGTGTCGGTCACGATGACCGCGCAGCCGCCGAACACCTGGGGCAAGCTGCTGGGCACGGTGACCGGGACGAGTTGCCAGGGCGTCGGCGCGCCGATCCCCGGGGCGGTGGTCCAGGTCGACTCCTGGGCGATGTCGTGGACGTTCGCCACCGACGACCAGGGCCGGTACGCGTACTGGCTGGACAAGCGGAACAACCCGCTGACGTTGATCGTCGCGAAGGACGGCTGGAAGCCGCAGACCCGCCAGACGAAGATCAACACCAGCACGCCCACCGTGGAGAACTTCGCGTTGACGCCGATCCGCTGCTGACCGTCGACGGCTGACGGGACAGCCCCGGGCCGCGGGCGTCCTGCGGGCGGGCCGGCCGCCCGGGGCCCGGCGTGGGCAGGGCGTGTTCGAGGGCTCGTGCCGGCGGCGGGAGGGGCTAGGGCACGGCCAGCCGGAACCCGACCCCCCGGACCGCGTCGATGGTCGCCGGCACGCCCAGCCGGGCCAGCTTGCGCCGCACCCTGCGCACCACCGAGTGCAGGTCGGAGCCGCGGCCCAGGCGCTCGGTGCCCCACACCTCGCGGTGCAGCCGCCGGTGGGTCCAGGTGTGCCCGGGCGTGCCCACCAGGCAGCGCAGCAGGTCGTGCTCCAGCGGGGTCAGCCCGATCTCGCGGTTGCGCCACCGCAGCACCCGGCGGTCGGAGTCGATGCTCAGCGCGGTGGCCGTCGGCGCACCGGCGGCGACCACGACCCGGTGGGCCGCCGCCTCGGCGGGCGGGACGGCGGGCTCGCCGGCCACGCCGAGGAACCGCCGCGCCTGGTCGACGCTGGAGACGATCAGGAACGCCTCGGACCCGCCGAACAGCTCGGCGAGGCGACGGCGGTGCGATGCCGAGGAGGCGATGCCGATGGCCAGGGAGGGTATCCCGCTCATCTCCGCCCTCCCCGTCCATTCGCTCGCGGAACGGCGTTGACATAATAATGTGCGTCGATGCCTGCGGCAACGTCCCTTCCCGAGGGTGACGCCGGCTGGGCGTGGCAGGTGTCCGACCCGTTCAGCTACGTCGGTCTGTCGCCGCTGATCGTGGCGGTGCGCGACGTGCGCGCCGGCCACGACGCGCAGGGCCGGGCGGTCGCCCGCTACGTCGCCGTCGAGCGGTTCCGGCTGGTCGGGCCGGTGCGGTGGGACAACCCGATCCGGGTACGGATGGTGGCGACCCGGCCGGGCGAGCAACTGGTCAGCGAGGTGCGCAGCCCCGGCCGGGTGTCGCTGCGGGCGGTGGTGGACCTGGCCGCCGTGGCGGGCGGCACCCGGGTGCGGGAAGGGGTGATCGCCGAGGCCCCGGTGCCGCTGCGGCGGTTCGTGGCGGCGAAGGCGCGCGAGGTCGCCGCGTACCGGGCGGCCGAGCTGACCCGCCGCATGGCGGCCCGGCAGCCCGTCGACGGGTCCTGCGCCGACGACGTCGTCGCGTAGGGAAACACCCGATTGCCGGGCGGGCGCGCCGCCCTACCGTCAGGGCATGCTCCGTCACCCGCGCACCCCGGCCCGCACCGACAGCCCGCCCCGCCCGGCACCACACCGGGGCGGCGCAGCGATCCGGCCGGTGGCACTGCTGTCGCTGCTCGCCCTGCTCACCCCCGCCGCCTGTGGCCAGCTGGCCGGGCCGATCTCCTTCGGCCAGGACGACGCCGACGACCGCCCGGCCCCGGCGGCCTCGTCGCAGCCCGGCGGGGCACCCGCCCCCACCGCTGCACAGCCCGGCGAGGCGACCGACCCGACCGATGGGCAGTCGCCGCAGCCCGCGGACGACGCGGTCGCCCTGCCCGACCCCTGCGCCCTGGTGCGCAAGCCCGAGGCCGAGAAGCTGGCCGGCCTCGGACTGGACGACGGCAAGCCGGTCGGGGACACCTGCACCTACACCGCGCCGGTCGACGGCCCGACCGCCCAGGTCGAGGTCTTCGTCGGCGACGGCGCGAAGAAGTACCTCGACATCGAGCGGACGCTCGGGCACGAGACGCGGGCGCTGCCCGGAGTCGGCGACGAGGCGTACGCGACAGCCGACTCGTTCTTCGTCAACGCCTCCGGCAGGTGGGTGGCCGTCCGGCTGGTGCGGCTCAACGACCCCGAGGAGAACCGCCGGCCGTTGGAGTCCCTCGCCCGTACCGTCGCCGCCCGGCTCTGAGGCTCGGATGCGCCCGCGCCCGCGCCGCGCGCTGGCCGCCGTCGTGGTGGCCCTGCTGGTGCTCGCCGGCTGCGCCGACCGGCAGCCGGCGGCCCGCCCGGCGGACCCGGCGGCCGGCGCGGACGACCTGCGGTACGGCGCGACGCCGGCCCCCGAGCCCGGCGTCACCCTCCAGCCGGACGTGGTGCTCGTCGGCGGGGGCGGCCGGTCGGTGCGCTCGGTCACCGCCGACGGCCTCACCTGGCGTCTCGACCGGCGGGCCCGCAACGCCGACGCCCTCGCCCCCGGCAAGGTCATGTTCGTCACCGGACGCGGCGTGGGCCGGGTGCTGGACGTCGCCCCCGACGGCGACGACCTGCTCGTGACGATCGGCCCGGTCGACATCACCGAGGTCGTCCGGGACGGCACCTTCGCCCGCAGCGGCGTCGCCCTCGCCGACCCGATCGTCTACCCGGCCGGCGCGGCGTCCTGGGCCGACGCCGCACCACCGCCGCCGAGCACCTACGGGCGCAGCGCGCCCCTGCGCCGGCCGGCGGCCCGCGCGCCCGCCGAGCAACCGGTGCAGCCGCCACCGCAGCGCGGCGGAGACGCCGCCGCCACGGTCCACGGCTACCACGTCTACTCGACCTGCTGCACCGACGGCGTCGGCGTCCACTTCACCTACGACGACGGGAACGTCCGCCTCGTCGGCACCGTGACGCTCACCTTCAGCCGCCCCGACGCCACCTTCCACCTCGCCATCGGCGGCGGCGCCGTGACCCGCGCCGAGCTGGAGATCGGCGGCGGCTTCGGCATCAAGGTCGACTTCGAGGGCGGCATCCGGGACGGCCGCAACCACAGCAGGTCGTTTCCCGTCCCGGTGGACATCACCTTCCCCATCGGGCAGATCCTCGGGATCCCGCTCTCCTTCACGATCGGCCAGACGCTTTCGGTCACCACCGCGTTCGGCGCGAAGCTGGGCACCGTCAAGGGCTCGGGCGAGTTCGCCCTCGCCGGCTCGCTCGGCTTCGGCTACGCCGACGGCGTCGCCGGCCCCCGGATCACCAAGCGGGTCCAGCGCAGGTCGAGCCTGCTCAACTCGCTCACCGGCGTGCCCGTCGGCGTGATGGGCCTGGTCATCCGGCACGGCGTCCGGTTCACCGTCGGGATCAGCGCCTTCCTGTTCACCGCCGGCGTCTACTTCGAGCTGGTCACCTCGTACGGGTCGACGCTCGGCTCGGCCCTCGGCGCCCCGTACGCCCAGTGCCGGGGCGTGGGCATCGGCGTGCGGGCCGCCTTCGGCGTCGGCTACCGCATCCTGGAACCGGTCGTGCGGGTCCTCAACAAGTTCCTCAGCCTGCTGACGCCGCACCGGGCCACCGCGATCGGCCCGATCCCGGCGCAGGCCGGCCCCCGGTGGAGCACCACCGTCCACGACGCCGAGGAGGTCGTGCCGGACGTGGCGGTCTGCGGACGCCCGCCCCGCTGACCGCCCCACCGGCGCGCCGCCGGCCGCCCACCGGCGCGCACGGGCCGCCGCCTGGCGCGGGCGTGCCATCATCCCGCCATGGACACCTCCCTGGTGGGGCGCGACGCGATCGCCGGCCGGGCGTGGCGGGCGCTGGTCGCGGGGGCGCCGGTGCTCGTGGAAGGCCGCAGCGGCATCGGCAAGACCGCCCTCTGGCGGGCCCTGGTCGCCCGGGCCGAGCGGGCCGGGTGGACGACGCTGACCTGCGCCCCGGCCGAGGCCGAGGTGGCGCTGCCGTTCGCCGCGCTGGCCGACCTGCTCCGGCCGCTGGCCGGCGCGGTGCCGGCCCTGCCCCCGCCGCAGCGCGCCGCCGCCGAGATGGTGCTGCTGGCCGCGTCCGGCGACGCGGTGATCGACGAACGGGCGGTCGGCGCGGCGACCCGGGCCCTGATCGAGGCCGCGCTCGGCGCGGGGCCCCCGGTGCTGCTCGCCGTCGACGACGCGCCCTGGCTCGACGCGCCGAGCGAACGGGCGTTGCGGTTCGCGCTGCGCCGGCTCGCGCCCCGGCCGGCCGTGCTGGTCGCCCGGCGCACGGACGGCGCCGGCGCCGCCGCGCCCCTCGGCCTCGACGACGACCGGCCGGGCGGCGCGCCGGTGACGCGCGTCGCCCTGCCCCCGCTGGACGCCGGCTCCCTGCACCACATCGTCCGGGCCCGGCTGGGCGGCGCGGTCAGCCGCCCGCTGTTCGCCCGGATCGTCCGCGACGCCGGCGGCAACCCGCTGCTGGCCATCGAGATGGCCCGGGCGGTGCTGCGGTTGCCCCGCCCGCCGGGGCCCGGCGACGACCTGCCGGTGCCGTCGTCGCTGCGCCAGTTGCTCGCCGACGCGCTGCGGGCGCTGCCCGCCCGCACCCGGGACGCGGTGCGGCTGGCCGCGCTGCTGACCGTGCCCACCCTGCCGGATCTCGCCGCGGCCGGGGTGCCGGCGGACGCGTGGGACGCGGCGGAGGAGGCCGGCCTGCTGAGCGTCGCGCCGGACCGGGTCGGCTTCGTCCATCCGAGCTACGCCGCCGCCGTCCGTGGCGGCATCCCGCCCGGGGTCCGTCGGCGGCTGCACCGGATGCTGGCCGACGCGGTGCCGGATCCCGACGAACGCGCCCGGCAGCTCGCCCGGTGCGTCGTCGAGCCGGACGGCGCGGTCGCCGCCGAGCTCGCCGCCGCCGCCGAACGCCAGCGCGCCCGGGGCGCCCCCGCCGTCGCCGCCGACCTGTTCGACCGGGCCGCGCAGCTCACGCCCGCCGCCCAGGCCGACGACCGGGATCGGCGTCGCCTGGCCGCCGTGCGCTGCCGGATCGACAGCGGCGACCACGCGGCGGCCGGCGCGGCAGCCGACGCCGCGACCGGGCAGCTCACCGGGCAGGCGCGGGCGGAGGCGCTGCTGCTGCGCGCGTTGGTCGCGTGGTTCGCCGACGACCTCGCCACCGCCGTGTCCACCGGCGAGCGCGCGCTGGCCGCCGCCGACGGCGGCCCCCTGGCGGGGCGGATCCACGCCCACCTCACCCTGTTCCACGACGCGCCCGGGGCCGCCCGGCGGCACGCCGAGGCCGCCATCGCCCTGCTCGGCGCGGACGAGGACCGGCCCCTGCTGACCGCGTCGCTGCTGCTGTTGTTCTTCCACGAGGTGCGCGCGGGGCGGCCCGCCCGCACCGGGCTGCTCGACCGGGCGCTGGAACTGGAGGCCGGCGAGCCGTCGTGGCTGGCCGGCACGATCCCGGCGATCTGGTGGAAGGCCACCGACGACCACGACCGGGCCCGCGCGCGGCTGCACGACATGCGCGCCCGGGCGGCGGCCCTGGGCGACGAGCCGTGGCAGCACGAGCTGCTCACCCACCTCGGCGAGGCGGAGCTGCTGGCCGGCCGGTTCGCCGCGGCCGAGGCGCACGTCGCCGCCGCCCGGGAGCTGGGCGAGCAGCTCGGCAGCGCGCTGGTCGGGGAGACCTGGCTGGCGGGGACGCTGGCGGCGTACCGGGGGCGGCTGGCCGAGGCCGCCGGGGTCGCGGAGGCGGGCCTGCGCCGGGCCCGGGAGGTCGACGACGCCTGGAGCCGGCGCATCCACCTGCAACTGGCCGGGTTCGTGGCGCTGTCCGCCGGCCGGGCCGGCGAGGCCGCCGCCGCGTACGGCGAGCTGGCCGGGGCGCTCACCGGCTCCGGGATCGCCGAGCCGGTCGCCCTGCGCTTCGAACCGGACTGGATCGAGGCGTGCGTCGGCTGCGGTGACCTCGACACGGCGGGCCGGGCCCTCGCCCGCCTCGCCGAGCGGCACGCTCGACTGCCCCGGCCGTGGACCACCCTCGGGCTGGCCCGCAGCCGGGTGCTGGTCGACGGCGCCGCCGGCGTCGACACGTCGCCGGCCCTCGCCGCGCTGTACGCCGCGCGGGCGGCCGTGCCGGCGGACGTGCTGCCGCTGGACCGCGCCCGCTGCCTGCTGGTCGCGGGTCGGGCGCTGCGGCGGGCCCGGCGTCGCCGGGAGGCCCGCGCGGCGCTGGAGGCGGCCGAGGCCGAGTTCGGCGCGCTCGACGCCGCCGCGTTCGCCGCCGCCGCACGCGGCGAGCTGGACCGGATCGGCCGGCGGACGGCCGCGCCGACCACGCTCACCGCCACCGAGGAGCGGGTGGCCCGGCTGGCCGCGCAGGGACGCACCAACCGGATCATCGCCGACACGCTGTTCATCAGCCCGAAGACCGTCGAGGCCAACCTCGCCCGGGCCTACCGCAAACTCGGCATCTCCAGCCGCGCCGAGCTGGGCGCGGTGCTGGGGCGGCCGGCGTCCCGCTGAGCAGCGGTGCCGCCGCCCGGCGGCGGAGCCGCTGCGGCCCGGCACCCGTCTGGTCCGTTTTGCTCGCTCGCAGCAGGGTACGACCGGGATGCCCGTTCATCGCCGCATCCCGGAGGTACCCGTCCAGATGAGTGCCCGCAAGCCCGCCAGGGCGGTCAAGGATGCCGTCGAGGCCGCCGCGGGGAAGGTCGCCGACGTCCTGACCCCCGACGCCCCCGGCGCGCCCGGCAGCGCCCCGCCCCCCGTGGCGGAACCGACGACGCCGCACGGCCCGCTGCCACCGAAGGGGGAGCAGGGCGCTCCCGACACCCGCAGCCCGACCGGTGCGCCGACTGGCGCGCCGACGGCGGCGAACGGCCAGCAGGGCGCCTACCTCACCACGTCGCAGGGTGCGCGGCTGCGCGACACGGACCATTCGCTCAAGGCCGGGCCCCGCGGCCCGATCCTGCTCCAGGACCACCACTTCCGGGAGAAGATCACCCACTTCGACCACGAGCGCATCCCCGAGCGCGTCGTGCACGCCCGGGGGACGGGGGCGCACGGCGTCTTCGTCGGCTACGGCACCGCCGAGCCGATCACGCGGGCGGGCTTCCTCGCCAAGGGCCGCGAGACCGAGGTCTTCGTGCGGTTCTCCACCGTGCTCGGCTCGCGCGGCTCGGCCGACACGGTCCGCGACACCCGGGGCTTCGCGACGAAGTTCTACACCGACGAGGGCACCTTCGACCTCGTCGCCAACAACATGCCGGTCTTCTTCGTCCAGGACGCGATCAAGTTCCCCGACATCATCCACGCCGGCAAGCCGCACCCCGACCGGGAGATCCCGCAGGCGCAGAGCGCGCACGACACGTTCTGGGACTTCGTCTCCCTGCACACGGAGGCGCAGCACCACACGATGTGGAACATGTCCGACCGGGGGATCCCGCGCTCGTACCGGATGATGGAGGGCTTCGGCGTGCACACCTTCCGGCTGGTCAACGCCGCCGGGGAGACCGTGCTGGTCAAGTTCCACTGGAAGCCGCAGCTCGGCGTGCACTCCCTGACCTGGGAGGAGGCGCAGCTGCTCGGCGGCGTGGACCCGGACTTCCACCGCCGGGATCTCTACGACGCGATCGAGGCGGGGGCGTACCCGGAGTGGGAGCTCGGCGTGCAGGTCCTGCCCGACACGCCGGAGGAGACGTTCGCCGGGATCGACCTGCTGGACCCGACGAAGATCGTGCCGGAGGAGCTCGCGCCGGTGCAGCCGATCGGGCGGCTCACGCTCAACCGGACGCCGACGAACTTCTTCGCCGAGACCGAGCAGGTCGCGTTCCATGTCGGCCACCTGCCGCCGGGCATCGACGTCACCAACGACCCGCTGTTGCAGGGCCGGCTCTTCTCGTACGTCGACACGCAGCTCACCCGGCTCGGCGGGCCGAACTTCTCCCAGATCCCCGTCAACCGGCCGCACGCCCCGGTCAACGACATGCTCCGCGACGGCTTCCACCAGCAGGCGGTGCACGCGGGCGTCGCGCCGTACCGGCCGAACTCCCTCGACGGCGGCAACCCGTTCCCGGCCGGCGACGCCGAGGGCGCGTTCGTCGACGTGCCGGTGACGGTGGCGCAGGCGCCGAAGGCGCGCGGGAACCCGGCCTCGTTCGACGACCACTTCAGCCAGGTACGCCTGTTCTGGCTGAGCATGTCGCCGGTGGAGCGGGAGCACATCGTCCGCGCCTACACCTTCGAGCTGGGCAAGTGCTATCACCAGGCGATCCGGGAACGTCAGCTCGCCTGCCTGGCGAACGTCGACCCGGTGCTGTGCGCGCAGGTGGCCGCCGGGCTGGGCCTGCCCGCGCCGGAGCCGACCGTGCCGGTGGCGGACGTCGCGCCGAGCCCCGCGCTGTCGCAGGTCGGCCGCCAGTGGCCGGCGGACGGCCGCACGGTCGGGATCGTCGTCGACCCCGACGCCGGTCTCGACGGGGTGGGTCACGTGCAGCGGGCCGTCCTCGCGGCCGGCATGGTGCCGCTGCTGGTCGCCCCGCACGGCGGGACGGTGGGCGGGCTGCCGGTGCAGCGGACCTTCGCCACCGGCCGGTCGGTCGAGTTCGACGCGCTGCTGCTGGCCGGGGCGCCCGCGCCCGCGCCGGACGCGCTGCCGGCGCGCGACGCGAAGGCGGGCGCGCCGGGCCCGGCCGCCGTCGACCCCCGCGTGCTGCTGCTGGTGCAGGAGTGCTGGCGGCACGCCAAGGCGATCGGCGCGTGGGGCGCGGGCGTCGGCGTGCTGGAGCTGGCGGGGGTGGCCGGCACCCCGGGCGTGGTCGCGGGCGACTCCGGCGACGACGCCCTCGCGGCCGTGCAGCGGCTGCTGGCCGCGCACCGGGTGTGGGAGCGGTTCCCGGCGTCGCTGCCCTGACCGCGCCGTCCCACCAGGGGCCGCCCCCGGCGTTGCCGGACGGGCGGCCCCTGGCCGCGCGGGCGGGAACCGGTCAGGATGTGCCGGACAGGGCGGCGACGAGCCCGAAGCCGCCGCAGCACAGCACGCCGACCACGGCCAGCGTGACGAGCAGGATGCTGTAGTTGGACCACATGCCGAAGCGTGTGACGTCGGTGCCGTGCCCGTCGTGGACCCGGTTGCGCCAGCCGCCGAAGCGGAACGACAGGTGGTGCGCGGCCCCGGGCTGGGCGACGAGCGCGGTGGTGATGACGGGGATTCCGATGAAGTCGGTGTACCGCACGTCGTGTTGCCCCGCCGGGACGGCCACGTGCCAGGTGCCCTCGCCGGGGATCGGCACCGTCCGGCCGTCGATCTTGAACTTGCTGGTGGCCGGGGCGGGGACGAGGTAGGGCCCCCGGTTGACCGAGACGACCAGCACGGCGTGGCCCGGGGGCGGCGGGATCGGTTGCGGGTAGGCGGTCAGCGGCGCGACCGCGCCGGGGCCCGGCGGGTACTGCGGATGAGGAGGATACGACACGGCCACATCCTGGCACGGTCCCGCACGCCGGGCCGGGCCGCAGGGGTGCCGGCCGCGACGGGTGGGGTGTGACCGTCACCGCACTCCTTGACTCCGCACCGACATCCGTAGCAGCATCGCAGAGCAAGACGCTGTCTCGAATTATGTGCGAGTGTCGGGGAAGGGTCGATCGTGCGCCGCTGGCTGTCCCGGATCCCGCTCGACCCGTACATCCTGGCACTGCTGGCGACCCTCGTGGTCGCCACCGTGCTGCCGGCCCGGGGCCGGTTCGCCGACGGCGCGTCCGTGGCCACCACCCTCGCCATCGGGCTGCTGTTCTTCCTCTACGGCGCCCGCATCTCGCCCGGCGAGGCGTGGGCCGGCGCGCGGCACTGGCGTCTGCACGCCCTGGTGCTGTCCAGCACGTTCGTGCTGTTCCCGCTGCTCGGGCTTGCCGCCCGGGTGTTGCAGCCCGCGGTGCTGACGCCGGAGCTCTACCAGGGGCTGCTGTTTTTGTGCGTGGTGCCCTCCACCGTCCAGTCGTCGATCGCGTTCACCTCGATGGCCGGCGGCAACGTGCCGGCCGCCATCTTCAGCGCCTCCTTCTCCAATGTGGCCGGCGTGCTGCTCAC
Organism: Micromonospora sp. NPDC002575; assembly: GCF_042889525.1. NCBI lineage: Bacteria > Bacillati > Actinomycetota > Actinomycetes > Micromonosporales > Micromonosporaceae > Micromonospora > Micromonospora sp. NPDC002575. Next base: position 21,235 of record NZ_JBIARA010000016.1, read on the forward strand.
CCCCGTCCTGGCCGGCGTGGTGCTGGCCGGCACCGGCGCGGTGAGCTTCTCGACGGGGTCGATCCTGGAGATCGTCGCCCAGCTCCTGCTGCCGTTCGCCGCCGGGCAGGCCCTGCGGCCCTGGCTCGGCGGCTGGATGGGCCGGCACAAGCGGGTGCTCACCCTCGTCGACCGCGGGTCGATCCTGCTGGTCGTCTACACCGCGTTCAGCGCCGGGGTGGTCGCCGGGGTCTGGCAGCGCACCTCGCCGGGCCGGCTGCTGGCGCTGCTCGGGGTGCTGGCGGCGCTGCTGCTGGTGGTCCTGCTCGCCACGGCCGGGGCGGCGCGGCTGCTCGGCTTCGCCCGGCCCGACCGGATCACCGCCATCTTCTGCGGGTCGAAGAAGAGCATGGCGACCGGGCTGCCGATGGCGGCGGTGCTGTTCAGCCCGCAGACCGTCGGCCTGGTGCTGCTGCCGCTGATGCTGTTCCACCAGCTTCAGCTGCTGGTCTGCGCCGAGCTGGCCCGGCGCTGGGCGGCGGGCGGGTCCGCGATCCGGGAGGACGCTCGGTGATCCCTTCCGCTCGGATGGGTGATGTGTCATCTTCGATGGATGCGGGTCGCTAGTCACGCTGGCACACAGGATTGGGGCCGCGCGGGAGGGCGCGGGGCGGACGCCCGGTGCCGCTGACCGACGGGCAGCGGCCGGCCGTGCGCCCTGCCCGACCCCGCACCGGGCTGGCCGTCGGCCTGCTGGTCGTCGCCCTGCTGGCCCTGTTCGGGGGCGTCGCGTACGCAGCCCTGCTGCACGTCCAGCAGGCGAAGATCCGCCACGAGCTCGACTGGGCGGTGCTGCACGGCCGACCGGCCGACCCGTCCGGCTGCACCTGGATCTTCGGCGGCGCGAGCGACACGGGGCACGCGGGCGCGCCCCCGGCGGGCTTCCCGAGGCACGACGCGATCCACGCCGTGGCCCGCACCGGCCGGCCGCAGGTCAGCCAGGTGGCCCGCAACGGCACCGTCTACCACGTGCGGACGCAGCTGCGCGGCGACGAGGTCGTCCAGGTGGTCTTCGACGCCCGCTTCCAGCTCGCCGAGCGGCGTCACCTGCTGTGGGGGTTGTCGCTCGCGGCGGCGGCGGTGCTGGTCGCGGCGACCGTGACGGACCTGCGGTTGCGCCGCGCGGCGGTGCTGCCGCTGGCCGCGGCGCTCGACCGGCAGCGCCGCTTCGTCGCCGACGCCAGCCACGAGCTGCGCGCCCCGATCACCCGGGTGCACACGGCGGCGCAGTTGCTGGCCCGGCGGGCGGCGCGCTCCGGCCACGACGCGGACCGGGCGGACCTGGACCGGCTGCTGGACACCACCCGGCGGCTGGGGGAGATCGTCGACGAGCTGCTGCTGTCGGCCCGGCTGGCCGACACGACGTCGGTGGCCCGGCCGCCAGCCGCGGTCGACCTCGCCGCGCTCGTCGCCGAGGCGGTCGAGGCCGACGCGCCACGCGCCGCCGAGCACGGGGTGACGCTCTCCGTGGCCGGCGCGGACGCCCCGGTGCGGGTGCACGGCGTCGGGCCCGCGTTGCGCCGGGTGGTGGCGGAGCTGCTGGCCAACGCCCTGAACCACACCCCGGCCGGTGGCCGGGTCGAGGCGCGGCTGCGCCCGGCGGCCCCGGGCCACGTCGAGCTGGTGGTGACCGACTCCGGCCGGGGCTTCGACCCCCGGCACGCCGACCGGATCTTCGACCGGTTCCACCGGGGCCCCGGCTCCGGGGACCGCCGCGTCGGGCTCGGGCTGGCCCTGGTCCGCGAGGTGGTCACCGCGCACGGCGGCACGATCAGCGCCGCCGGCCGGCCCGGGGCCGGGGCCGCGTTCACCGTACGGCTGCCCCTGCGCGGCGGGGCGCGGCCCGGCGCGGCGCCGCCGGACGGCGACGCCGCCGGTTCCCGGTGGCCGTTCTGCTGGCGGGCCGGTCGGGACCGGGTGGACCAGGAGCGCGAGCTGACCGGGTCCTGACCCGGAATCCGCCCGGCGGAGAATTCCGCGGGTCAACCTTCTCAGCATTCGGTGGGACCATAAACAAATGGACGACCCGCCGGCCCCGGCGCACGGCCCGCTGCTCCTCGTCGAGGACGACGCGGAGCTCGCCGACATGCTGATCGAGCTGTTCCGCGGGGCCGGCTACCGCATCGACCTGGCCCGGGACGGGCAGCGGGGCCTGCACCTGGCCCTGCGCGGCCGGTACCAGGTGATCATGCTCGACCGGCGGCTGCCCGCCATCGACGGCGTCGACCTGCTGATCCGGCTGCGCCGCTGCGCGGTCGCCGCCCGGGTGCTCATGCTCAGCGCCCTGGCCGACCCCACCGAGCGCATCCGGGGCCTGGACGCCGGGGCCGACGACTACCTGCCGAAGCCCTTCGAGGTGGCCGAGCTGATGGCCCGGGTCCGGGCGCTGACCCGCCGGCGCTTCGACGGCGCGGAGCTGATCCCCATCGGCGCCGGGCAGCTCGACCTGGCCCAACGCGGGGTGCGGCTGCCCGACGGCCGGGAGGTGACGCTCAGCCGGCGGGAGTTCGAGCTGATCCGGCTGCTCGCCACCCAGCCCCGGATGGTGCACAGCCGCAGCCAGCTGCGGGGGCGGGTCTTCGGGGCCGACCGCACCGAGGCGGTCGTCGACACCTACGTGCACTACCTGCGGCGCAAGCTCGGCGACGGGGTGGTCCGCACCGTGCACGGGCTCGGCTACCAGATCGGCGCCCTCTGAGCCGGCCGCCCGGGACCGGCGCGGTCCCGGGCGGCGGGGCGGCCCGTCCGTCAGGAGTCCCAGATCGCGCCGTACGCGGGGACGCCGCGTTCCTCCATGCCCCGCACCACCTGCCAGGTCAGCGGGCGGTTGGAGATGCAGATGACGGCCTCGGCGTCGAACTGGCGGTACGCCTGCCAGGCCAGCCGCAGCATGTCGGGCTTGCCGTCGCGGGCGGTGTCCCACAGCAGCGCGTCGGGCTGGTGGGCGAGGATCTCGTCGACCAGCGCGTCGCCGAAGGTCTCCCGGTGCCGGCGGGCCACCCAGACGAGGCGGGCCGGCACCTGCTCGGCCAGCAGGTGCGGCAGCACCGGGCCGATGCCGCTGCCGGTGGCCACGTAGACCACCCGCCGGAACAGCGTCTCGACGTTGGCCACCCCGGCGGTGCTGATCCCCTTCACCCACACCCGCTGCGGCGCGTCGTCGATGAACCGGCCGGTCCAGTCGCCGGCCCGGGAGACGGTCAGCCGGAAGCCGGCGCGCCCCGGCGTCGGCACGTTGGCGAAGGAGTGCCACTCCCACAGCGGGCTGCGGCTGATCGCGGTGGACGAGCCGGGGAACGGGGTCACCCCGTGGTCGAAGTGGAGCAGCGCCACGTGCGCCGAGGGGCGCTCGACCACGACCGGCACCCGGCGCAGCCGCAGCCAGGGCAGGGCGATGCTGGCGGTCAGCACGGCCAGCGCCCAGCCCTGCGGGGAGGCCGCGAGGGCGAGCGGCCCGCCGGCCAGGAGGCCGGCCTGCGCCCACAGCAGCAGCAGCGCCGCCCAGCCGCCGAGGCGGTGGGTGCGTTCGAACAGGTCGTGCCGGCGGGACCGCACCGGCGGCAGGGCGGTGCCGACGACCGCCAGCAGCAGGCCGGCGGTGGCGTACCCGGTCGCCAGCGCCGCCGCCCCGCCCGGCCCGCGCCCACCGGCGGCGGCCAGCGCGCCGAGCTGCCCGAGATACCAGGCGGTGCCGGCGAGCGCCCCGCCGACGTGCAGGCCGCCGAAGTGGTAGACCTTGCCCAGCGTCGCGCGGATCCGCAGGGGCCACCGGGTCGGCGCGCGGGTGGCCAGCCAGAACAACAGATTGATCACGTACTGCTGGCGCACCAGGACCGCCAGCGCGACGTTGGCCAGCGCGGCGGCCCCCAGGGCCCCGGCCGCGCCGGGCCCGCGCCACCAGCCGGCGGCCAGGCCGCACGCCAGCAGCGCGGCGTTGGCCGCGAGCACCGCCGCGACCAGCCGGTGATGGTGCATGAACCGGGGGTGGGCGAGGACCCGGCGCAGCGTCGACACCGCCGGCGGCGGCGCGTCGCCGGGCGGGGCCGCCGCGTCGGTACGCGGGCGCGCGGGCGGGGCCGGCTGCGGCCGGAGGCCGGTGGTGGTCACGCCGCCGCCTCCTCGATGTGCGCCCACTGCCAGCGCAGGTCGAGGGCGAGCCGGCGCAGCGCGTCCCGGTCGACCTTGCCCCGCCCGGTCATCGGCAGCTCCGGCAGCGGGTGCACGGCCGCCGGCACGCAGTAGTAGGGCAACGCGGCGGCCACCGCGTCCCGGCAGCGCTGCGGGTCCAGCTCGGCCGGGGCGACGAAGGAGACCAGGTCTCGGTCGGTCAGCTTGAGCGTGACCGCCGCCCGGCAGCCCGCCACCGCCTCCAGCACCGAGGAGACCGCGTCCAGCTCGACCCGGAAGCCGCGGACCTTCACCTGGTCGTCGGTGCGGCCCAGGTGCTCCAGCTCCCCGTCGGCGGTCCAGCGGCCCCGGTCGCGGGTGCGGAACATCAGCCGGCCGCCGCCGAGGAACGGGTCCGGGGCGTACCGCTCGGCGGTGAGCGCGTCGTTGTCGAGGTAGCCGGCGGAGACGCAGCCGCCGCCGGCCCACATCTCGCCGGCCTCGCCGATGCGGCACGGCCGCCCGTCGGCGTCGAGGACGTAGACGGTGTTGTTCGGCGTCGGCCGGCCGATGGTGAGCGCCCCGCCGGGCCGGTGCCGGTGCATGGTGTTGACGATGGTGGTCTCGGTCGGCCCGCAGCAGTTGTAGAAGGCGCGGCCGGCGGCCCAGCGGTCGGCCAGCGGGCGCGGGCAGGGCTCGCCCGCCACGGCGACCGTCCGCACCCGGGCGCACCGGTCCGGGTCGATGCGCGCGAGCACCGACGGGGTGGCGATCACCACGTCGGCGCGGGCGGCGGTGGCGGTGAGGTCGCCGTCGCGCACGAGCAGGGTGCCGCCGTTGGCGAGGCAGCCGAGGATCTCCCAGGCGGCCATGTCGAAGGCGACGTTGAGCAGCTGGGCCACCCGCCGGCCCGGCCCGATCCGCAGGTTGCCGGGGGCGGTGAGCAGGAGGTTGGCCACGTTGCCGTGGGTGACGGTGACCCCGTTCGGCGTGCCGGTGGTGCCGGAGGTGAACAGGACGTAGCAGCCGTCGTCGGCGGTCACCGGCCGGTCGGCGTCGGGGGCGGTCAGGTGCCGGCCGGGCGGCAGCGGCTGGGCCATCACCTCGTCGACGGCGAGGCGCGGCACGCCGGGCAGCGCCGGCACCGCGTCCAGGGTCGCGGACGTGGTCAGCACCACGCGGCACCGGGCGGTCGTCGCGACCTGCCGTAGCTGCCGGTGCGGGGTGATCCGGACGTCCTGCGGGACGTAGGCGGCCCCGGCCTTCAGCGTCGCCAGGATCCCGACCAGCATCGGCAGCGAGCGGCTGGCGAAGACGCCCACGGCGTCCCCGGCCCGGACGCCGAGGTCGGCGAGCCGGGCCGCGAGCCGGTTGGCCTGCCGGTCCAGCTCGCGGTAGCTGATCGTCGCGCCGAGGTGCTCGGCCGCGACGGCGTCGGGCGTGGCGGCGGCCCAGCGTTCGAACGCGTGGTGGACGCGCAGGTCGGGCACGGTCACCTGTGGTCCCTGGCCGAACCGGTGGAACAGCCGGCGCTCGCGCGGTGGAAGGTGGTCCAGCATAGGTCGCTCCTCGTCTGACCGGCCGCCCTGCGCGGCGATCAGCATCGATGCTTGCCAATCCAGATGGGAAATGTCTTAGATTCCGAGGGGGGCGACCTCGGGTTGCTTGTCGGATTGCGAGACGCCGTCTCTCTTGACGTCCTGCCAGGGCTGTCCTAGCCTGGGGCGACACCGTCAGCCGCAGGAGACGCCATGATCCGAGTTCCGCAAGGCGCTGGATTGTTGGTGCGCGGTTACGAGGAGCCGCTGCGGGTGCACCCGCCGCGAGAGGGCATGCGCCCCGGGACCGCCGCCGGGGATCCGCAGACCCCCTTCTGACGGGTGGCCCCGCCGCCGTCGACCGGCGGCGAGGCCGCCCCCTGCCGTCGATCGCCCGGCCCGTGGCACCGCCCGCGCCGGGACGTCGACCCGTACCCGTCAGAACCGACCCTCGGAGCGCATCATCATGACCACCGCAATCGACCTCGCCCCCATCTCCGGCCCGTCCGCCTGGCGCGGCGACGAGCTGCGCACCTCGACCGAGTGGGTGTACCAGCTCAGCGACACCGAGCTCGACGAGCTGGAGAACGTCGGCCGCCGCTTCGTCGCCGACGACCCCGACCTGCGCACCGTGACCGCCGCCGACTACCCGCTGCCGGCCTGCGCCGGCCTCAACGAGGAGTGCGCCCGCCAGCTTGACTCCGGGCGCGGCTTCATCCTCGTTCGCGGGCTGCGCACGGAGGCGTACGGCGACACCCTCGCCGGGGCCATCTTCTACCTGATGGGGCTGCACCTCGGCGTGCCGATGGGGCAGAACCAGATGGGCGACGTGCTCGACCACGTCATCGCCACCTCCAACAAGACCCTCGACGACCCGTCGGCGCTGCCCTCGCGGGTGCGCGACCGGCTGCCGTTCCACTCCGACAGCTCCGACGTCGTCGCGCTGATGTGCCTGCGCGCCGCCAAGGCCGGCGGGGCGAGCAGCCTGGTCAGCGGCACCACCATCTACAACGAGATCCTGCGCCGCCGGCCCGACCTCGCGCCGCTGCTGTTCGAGCCGTGGCACTGGGACTGGCACCGGCAGGACCCGGACGCCCCGGCCCGCACCTACACCTCGCCCATCTGCAGCTACGTCGACGGCGTCTTCAGCACGTACGCCGGCAGCTCGATGATCTTCTCGGCGCAGGACTACCCGGAGGTGCCCCGGCTCACCGAGGCGCAGATCGAGCTGCTGCGCCTCTACGACGAGGTGTCCCAGGCCCCCGGCCTGGCCCTGGACATGGACTTCCAGCCCGGGGACGTGCAGTGGCTGCTCAACTACGCCGCCCTGCACTCGCGCACCGGCTACGTCGACTTCCCCGAGCCGGAGCGCCGCCGCCACCTGCTGCGGCTGTGGCTCAAGCGCGACGTCGGCCGGCCGCTGGTCGCCGGCTTCGGCAAGCACGTGGTGACCGAGCGCGGCAGCGAGATCGCGCCGGGCGGCCGGTTCCGCATCGCCGAGGCGGTCGAGCCCAACTTCGAGTGGGGCAACTGACCCACCGGCCCCTCGTCAGGACGGCCCGCAGCGCCCCAGAGTCGTGGCGCGGCGGGCCGTCCGCGTCGTGGCCGCCCGCCGGGCTCACGCCGGCTGCGCCCGGCGGGCGCGCCCGGCGTCCCGGTCGGGGGACCGCCGGCCGCCGGGGGCGCGCCCGGCGACCACGAGCAGCCACCCCATGAGGACGACCTCGCCGACGAACGTGACCGTGGCGATCTGCACCGGCTGCCCGCCCGGGGTCAGCGCGCCGATCGAGTCGACGAGGTAGCCCGCGCCGGCGACCGCCACGAGCGCCGCCACCCAGGTCGGCACGGCGGCCGACCGCCAGGCCAGCCACCCGACCAGCAGCAGGTGGACGCCGAACAGGAGCAGGCCCAGGCTCCAGACCTGCGTGAAGTCGGTGATCCGTGCGCGGACGGCGGCGTCGATCCGGTCGGTGCCGCCGTCGCGCAGGAGGCCGGCGGCGGCGACCAGGTGCGTGATCGCCACGGCGAAGACGACCGCATAGCCGGTGCGGCACCAGGCGGCGAGCAGCGCGACGACGCGGCCGGCGTCGGCGAGGAACGCGCGCAGCGCCCAGGCGACCAGCACGTCGAGGCAGGCCACCGCGAGCAGGGCGACGACGGCCAGGACGAGGGCCCGCTGGTGCGACAGCGGCATGCCGGTGCTCCCGGCCGCGTCGGCGGCGGCCAGCGGCTCCACGACGCCGAAGTTGGCCAGCCCGGCGAGGATCGCCATCAGCAGCAGGCCCACCCCGGCGGCCCGCGCGGCGCGCCGCGCCCGGGCGTCGCCGGCCCCGGCGGCGACCGACGCCCCGTCACCGGTGGGGCCGGGACGCCCGTCGGTGGCCGGGGCGAAGCCGCGGGCCAGCAGCAGCACGCCGAACACGAGCTCGAACAGCCCGCCCGGCGCCGCCGGCACGACGCCGACCCGGATCCCCGCCAGCTCGGCCGCCGCGCCGGCCGCCAGCAGCGCGTACCCGGCGACGCCCCAGGCCGCGAGCCAGCCCGGCAGCCAGCGCTGCCGGGCAAGCGCCAGGCAGAACGGCACGCTGCCCAGCCCCAGCGACAGCATGGCCGCCTGGTAGGCGATGTCGGCGGCCCCGGCCCCGGCCGAGTCCCGCAGGACGAGCCCGGCGGCGAGCAGGAACGCCTCCGCGCCGCGCGCGACGAGGTAGGCCCAGGCGGCTCCCGGGTGGGCCGGGCGCAGCGCCCGGAAGGCCAGCGCGCCGATGGCGGCGACCAGGGCGGAGTTGAGCGCCACGAGCGCCGCCCCGGCGGCGCCGGGCAGGGCGCTGCCGACGCCGTAGGCGACGAACGCCAGCAGGAAGAACGCGCCGGCGCAGCGGCCGGCCACACGGAGGGACATCGAGCCTCCCAGGCTTTCGTACTAAGTACGTGGTACTAAGTACGATAGGCTCGGCGGGCAAGCGCGGTCAACGCGGCGCCGAGCAGAGGGGAAACGGGCGGTGGGCGGAGCGGGGCGGCAGCTCAGCCGCGAGCGGGTGCTGCGGGCCGCCGTCGGCATCGCCGACGCGCACGGCCTGGCGGCGCTGACCATGCGGTCGCTGGCCGCCGAGCTCGACGCCAAGCCGATGTCGCTCTACCACTACATCCGCAACAAGGACGAACTCCTCGACGCGCTCGTCGACGGCGTCTTCGCCGAGATCGAACTGCCCGTGGCGGGCGGCGACTGGCGCGCCGAGGTGCGCCGGCGGTGCCTGTCGGCCCGCGCGGTCCTCGCCCGGCACCCCTGGGCGCTGGCGCTGGTGGAGACCCGGACCAGCCCCGGGCCGGCGACCCTGCGCCACCACGACGCCATGCTCGGCGTGCTGCGGTCCGGGGGCTTCTCGCTGCCGATGACGGCCCACGCGTACGCGATCGTCGACGCGTACGTCTTCGGCTTCGTGCTGCAGGAGGTGTCGCTGCCGTTCGACGGCGGGAACTCCGCCACCGAGGTCGCGGACTTGATCATGGAGGGGTTCGCGGCGGGCGACTACCCGCACCTGGTCGAGTTCGCCACGCAGCACGTCCGGCAGCCCGGCTACGACTTCGGCGGGCAGTTCGAGTTCGGCCTCGACCTGATCCTCGACGCGCTGGCGGCGCGCAACGGCGTCGCGGGCCCGTAGCCCCGCTGCGCGGAACGGGCCGGCCCCGGTGCGAGGGCCGGCCCGTTCGGCAGGCGGGTGCTAGAGGTCCAGCACCAGTCGCGCGGAGCTGCTGCGGCCCACGCAGATCATCATGCTGCGCCCGGCCTCGCGCTCGGACTCGGTGAGCAGCGAGTCGCGGTGCTCCGGCGTGCCGGCCAGCACCCGCGTCTCGCACGCGCCGCAGTAGCCCTTCTCGCAGTCGTACGTCAGGCCGGGCACCGTCTCGCGCAGCACGTCGATCATGCGGCGGTCCCGGGGCACCCGCACGGTCGCCCCGGTGCGGGCCAGGTGCACCTCGAACTCGGTGTTGGCCGCGGGGTCGAAGGCGACCTCCAGGTCGTCGCCGGCGGTGAACCGCTCGACGTGTAGCTGCCCCGACCGGCCCGCCTCGGCGCAGGCCCGCTCCAGCGCGCCGATCATGGCGGTGGGCCCGCAGCAGTAGATGGCGGTGTCCGGCCCGGCGGACGCGACGAGCGCCGTCAGGTCGGGCAGGCCGGCCTCGTCCTGCGGCAGCAGGGTGGCCCGGTCCCCGGCCAGCGCCACGACCTCGTCGGCGAAGGCCATCGAGGCGCGGGTGCGCCCGCCGTACACCAGCCGGAACGGCACGCCCCGGCGGTCGGCCTCGCGGGCCATCGCCAGGATCGGGGTGATGCCGATGCCCCCGGCGAGCAACAGGTAGCCGGGGGCGTCGACGAGCGGGAAGTGGTTGCGCGGGCCGCGCACCGACAGGGTCGCCCCGGCGCGGGCCACCGCGTGCAGCTCGACCGAGCCGCCCCGGCCGCCCGCCTCGCGCAGGGCCGCGATGCGGTAGTGGTGGGCGTCGTCCGGGTCGCCGCACAGCGAATACTGCCGGACCCGGCCCGACGGCAGGCGCACCTCCAGGTGCGCCCCGGGCGCCCAGGGCGGCAGCGGCGCGCCGGTGGCGTCGGCGAGGCGTACCTCCAGCACGTCGTCGGCGGCGACGGCCGCGACCTCCACGCGCAGGTCCCGGTCGAGGGTCGGGCCGGCGGCCGGGCGCGCGCCCGGCGCGTCGGCGGCGCGGGGGCCGGGGGTGAACACGGCGGGCACGGCGTCCCAGCCGGTCTGGTTGCCCCGGGTCGGGTACGTGACCAGGCCCTCCTCGACGACCCGGTAGTCGGGCAGCCGGGTGAGCACCTGCGTGATCATCTCGCGGAACATGAGGCGGGCCAGGTGCGCGCCCGCGCAGCGGTGGCTGCCGATGCCGAAGCTGAGGTGTCGGGTGGCGTCGCGGTCGAGCCGGATCTGCTCGGGCTCGGGGAAGACCGCCGGGTCGTGGTTGGCGGCGACCCAGGGGATCAGCACCCGCTCGCCGGCGGCGACCGGGCAGCCGCCCACCTCGGCGTCGGCGCGGGCGGTGCGGGCCATCGACTGCGACGGGGCGAACGCCCGCAGGAACTCCTCGGTGGCGTTGTGCAGCAGGTCGGGGGAGTCGACCAGCCGCTGCCGGTCCTCCGGGTGGCGGCTCAGGTGCACCAGCGTGGACCCGGTCAGCGAGGTGGTGGTGTCGACGCCGCCGGCGATCAGCAGCCCGATGACGGAGACCAGCTCGTCGGCGTCGAACAGCTCGCCGTCGGGGCGGCGCTGGGCGGCCAGGTAGCTCACGGCGTCGCCGGTCGGCTCCGCGCGGCGCTCGACGATCAGCTCGCGGATGCGCTGGTCGAGGTACGCCAGGCCGGCGGCCCCGCGCGCGGCGCGCTCGCTGCCGGGCAGCGCGGCGAAGATGTCGTGGATGGGCCCGGCCAGCCTGGCCCAGTCGGCCTCCGGGAAGCCCAGCCAGTCGAGGGTGACGGCGGCCGGCAGCGGGTTGGTCAGGTCGCGGACGAAGTCGACCGAGCCCTCCGTGACGAAGGCGTCGATCACGCGGGTGGTGTGCCGGGCGATCATCGGGGCCAGCTTCGCCACCGCGTCCTGGGTGAGCAGCGGGTTGATCAGGTCCCGGTACTCCGTGGCGGCCGGCGGGTCCAGCTCGATCGGGTACTGCTCCAGGCCGGGGCCCCGGGGGATGACGATGGCGGTGCCGTCGCCCCCGGCGACGGACCGGGCGGAGGAGAAGGTGTCGTCGTCGCGGGCGATGCGGACCACGTCGGCGTACCGGGTGGTGTAGACGAAGCCGCCGTGCGCGGTGGTGCGCCCGACCGGGCAGGTCTGCCGGTACGCCTCGTAGTAGCCCACGGGGTCGGCGTTGCACTCGGCCGAGTGGTGGTCGAAGGGGGTGGCGGCCGGTGCGGTCAGCGGGTGTTCGGTCATGGGGACGAGCTCCACGGGTGCGGGACGCTGCGCGGTGTTGCCCAGCCGCGCCACTGGGGTGTCGGACGACGAGCGTAACTCGCTCGCATCACGAGACGGTGTCACGAATCGAGCATCAGAAGGTCAGGACCGCCTTGCCGACCTCGCCGGCGCGCACCGCCGCCACCGCCTCGTTGATCTGCTCGAACGGGAAGTAGGTGATCAGCCGGTCCACCGGGAACCGGCCGGTGGTGTGCAGGTCGAGCAGCCTGGGCAGGAAGACCTGCGGCAGGCTGTTGCCGCCGATGATGCCGGTGACGGTGCGTCCGTTGAGGATGCTGCGCCAGTCGAAGCTCATCTGCTCGCTCGGCCCGACGCCGATGACGCCGCAGCGGCCCAGCGGGCCGAGGACCTCCACCGCCGTGCGCAGCACGTCCTCCCGGCCGGTGGTGTCGATCGCGACGTCGAAGCCGTGCGGGGCGATCGCCGCCAGCAGCTCGCGCGGGTCCCCGGCGGCCGAGTGCACCCCGTGGGTCGCGCCGAGCAGCCGCGCGGTGTCCAGCTTGCCGGCGTTGACGTCCACGGCGGCCACCACGGCGCAGCCGGCCGCGCGGGCGGCCAGGATCGCCGCGACGCCGACCGCGCCCGCGCCGAAGACGACCAGCGACGACCCGACCTCCGGGCGCAGCACGTTGAGCACCGCGCCGGCGCCGGTGCCGAAGCCGCAGCCGAACGGGCCGACGACCCGCAGGTCGAGCTCCTTGGCGACGGGCACCACGGCGCGGGCGGGGGCGACCACGTGGGTGGCGAACGACGACTGGCCCAGGAAGTGGCCGTTGACGGCCACGCCGTCGCGCGACAGCGCCGAGCTGCCGTCGGGCCGCCGCCCGGCGAAGTTCACGGCGTCGAACCGGCGGCAGTACGCCGGGTTTCCGCCGAGGCAGAGCGGGCACTCGCCGCAGGAGGCGAAGCTCATGGCCACGTGGTCGCCGACGGCGACGCCGGTGACCCGCGCGCCCACCTGCTCCACCACGCCGCTGCCCTCGTGGCCGAGGACCGCCGGGGTGGGGAAGAAGTTCGCAAACTCCAGGTCCGTGCCGCAGACGCCGACGCTGTCCACCCGCACCAGCACCTCGTCCGGCCCCGGCTCGGCGAGGTCGAGCTGCTGGAGGGTGAACGGCGCTCCCGCGCTCTCCAGCACCGCAGCAGTGATCCGCACACGTCCTCCCGGTCAACTCACAAAGCGAGACTGCATCTTGACATGTGAAACATGGAGGGTCAAGGATTCCCTCATGGCTGACCTGGACATTCCCCCCGCCCGCCAGCTCATCGACGGCGCCTGGGTCGCCGCCGCCGACCAGGGCGAGCTGCCGGTGCTCGATCCCGCGACCCGCGAGCCCATCCAGCCGGTGGCGCGGGCCCGGGCGGCCGACGTCGACGCCGCCGTCGCGGCGGCCCGCCGGGCCTTCCCCGCCTGGGCGGCGACCTCGCCCACCGAGCGCGGGGCGATCCTGCGCCGCTGGGCCGACCTGATCGCCGCCCACGTCGAGGACCTCGCCGCCCACGAGGCCCGTGACGTGGGCAAGCCCCGCTCCGGCGGACGCCTCAACATGTACATCGCGCACGGCATCGTCGACTACTTCGCCGGCGCGGCCGACAAGCTCACCGGCGTCACCCTGCCCACCCGCACGCCGGACTACTTCGGCTACACCCGCCCCGAGCCGTACGGGGTGTGCGCCGTGGTCATCCCGTGGAACGTGCCCGCCGTGCTCACCGCGGCCAACGTCGCCCCGGCCCTCGCCGCCGGCAACACCGTCGTGCTCAAGCCCTCCGAGATCGCGCCGCTGGCCCCGTTCGCCCTGGCCGAGCTGGCCCGCCGGGCCGGCCTGCCGCCGGGCGTGCTCAACGTCGTCACCGGCCTCGGCCCCGAGGCGGGCACCGCGCTCACCGGGCACCGCGACGTCGACCACATCAGCTTCGTGGGCTCCACGGCGACCGGCCGGGCGGTCATGCGGGCCGCCGCCGAGAACCTCGTCCCGGTGAAGCTGGAGCTGGGCGGCAAGTCGCCGAACGTCGTCTTCGCCGACGCCGACCTGGACGTGGCGATCCCGGCGATCGTCACCTCGATCACCGAGAACGCGGGGCAGAACTGCTACGCCGGGTCCCGGCTGCTGGTCGAGGAGTCGATCCGGGCCGAGGTGGTGGAGCGGGTCGCCGCCGGCATGGCGGCCGTGCGCACCGGCGCATGGGACCAGGACCTGGACATGGGGCCGCTGGTCAGCCAGGCCCAGTACGACCGGGTGCGCGGCTTCCTGGCCGAGGCCCCGACCGCCGGGGCACGGCTAATCACCGGCGGCGAGTCGGCCGGGGCGCGCCACGGCGACGGCTGGTTCGTCGCCCCGACCGTCTTCGACGGGGTCGACTCCGGCATGCGGCTGGCCCGCGAGGAGGTCTTCGGCCCGGTGCTGGCCGTGCAGGGCTTCCGCGGCGTCGACGAGGCGGTGGCGCTGGTCAACGGCACCGACTTCGGGCTGCTGACCTGCATCTGGACCAGCGACGTGTCCCGGGCGCTGCGGGTCGCCGCCGACGCCCGCAGCGGCCAGGTGGCGGTCAACCAGTTCCACGACGCCGGGGTGATCGGCTTTCCGTTCAACATGCAGAAGGAGAGCGGGTTCAGCCGGGGCGGCGGCTACGCGGCGCTGCGCGAGTACACCCAGGAGAAGGCCGTGGCGGTCCGCCTGCTCGATCGCCCATCGGCGTGACCCGGCCGGGCGAGCTTCCGGCGGCCCGGGCGCGGCTGAGCGTCGCGACCGGGCCGCCGCCGGCCGCGTTCGCCCAGGCCCTCGCCGAGCTGGCCTTCGGCGGGGCCGGCTGGCCGGGCCTGCTGGCCGCGCTCGCGCAGCGCGTCGGGGCGGCCTGCCGGCTGGTCTCCGAGGCCGGGGAGCTGCTGGCCGCCAGCGACGGCGCGGCCGGCGACGCCCGCGACGCCGACCCCGACGACGTGCGCCGGGCGCTGGCCGGCCCCCGGGCCGGCGGCGGGCAGGTGGCGGGCGCGGGCGCGGGCCGGGTCCGCTGCGCCGACGGGTGGACCGGCCGCGCCGTGCCGGTCGGCGCGGGGCAGCGGCGGCTCGGCGCGCTGCTGGTGGCCGAGCCGGTCACCGTCGGGCAGCTCGACCTGGCCCGGGCCGCGACCACCGCGCTGCTGATCGACGCCGTACGCCGCGAGTCGCCCCCGCTGCCGGCCTTCGCCGACGCCGCGGCCGTGCTGCGGGCGCTGCGCGACGGCGTCCGCCCGCCCGGGCCCGGCGACCCGCCCGGCGCGGGCGACCCGCCCGGCGTCGCCGGCTCCGGCGTGCTCGCCGGCTCCGGCGTGCTCGCCGGCTCCGGCGTGCTCGCCGGCCCGCGCGGGTTCACCGAGGCCGAGCTGCTGCGGGCGGGCGCGGCCCACGGGTGGCGGCTGGACCTGCCGCACGCGGTCGCCGGGATTGGCTACACCGGGTCCCAGCAGCGGCGGTGGGCGTCGGCGCTGAGCTGGCTGGACCGGCCCGTGCTCGCCGAGGGGCGGCGGGCCTGGACCCTGCTGCACGGCGAGGACGTCGAGCGCGAGGCGACCCGGCTGCGGGCCCGGCTGGACCAGATCGTCGGCGCGGGGCAGGTGCGGCTGGCCAGCGGCGCCGTGGTCAGCGGGCCCGCCCGGACGGCGGCGTCGTTCCGCGACGCCGACCGCCTGCTGCGCCTGCTGCTGCGGCAGCCGGACGCGCCGCCGGAGCTGCCGTTCGGCCGGGCCGGGCTGCACCAGGTCCTGCTGGCCGTGCCCGACGAGCGGCTGCGCTGGTTCGTGCAGCGGCACCTGGGGCCGATCGCGCACCGCGACGACCTGCTGCGCACCCTGGACTGCTGGCTGGCCACCGGGGGCAGCCGGCAGGCCGTCAGCGAGCGCCTGCACCTGCACCGTAACTCGGTGGGCTACCGGGTCGGTCTGATCAAGCGGCTGCTCGGGGTCGACCCGCTCGCCCCCGACACGGCGACGGTGCTGCGCACCGCGCTCGCCGCGCGGGAGCTGCTGGCCGCGTCCGACCCGGGCTGACCTGCCGATCGATGCCCTGGAAACGGCGCGGCGGGGGCGTAAAGGCACGGCTTGGTTTCGCTGGCGTTCCTGTTTCGGTCAAGCCGTTGACATGCCGATGCACCGCAGGCAGAGTACGTCGCTAAGCAATGCGAATCACAATGCAAGACGCCATATCGATTGGCAGAGCGCCGGAGGGGTCCTGTGCGAGCGATGGTCCAGACGGGGTTCGGTGGCCCGGAGGTGGTGCGACTGCGCCACCTGCCCGACCCCGAGCCCGGCCCGGCCGAGGCCGTCATCCAGGTGCACGCCGCCGCGCTCAACCACCTCGACCTGCTCCAGCGCAAGGGCCCGGGCCTGCTGCCCGGCTTCCGCCTGCCCCACGTCGCCGGGATGGACGTCGCCGGCCAGGTCGTCGCCGTCGGTTCCGACGTCACTACGGTACGCCCCGGCGACCGGGTGCTGGTCGACCCGACCGTCGGCTGCGGCGCGTGCCCCTCCTGCGCCGACGGCCAGCCCGGCTACTGCCCCCGGCTCGCCGTGGTCGGCGGCAACCGCCCCGGCGGCTTCGCCGAGCTCGTCGCCGTCCCCGCCGCCGTCGTGCACCCGGTGCCCGCGCACGTCGACCTCGCCGACGCCGCGGCGCTGCCCACCGCCTGGAGCCTCGCCTGGCACGCCGTGCACCGCGTCGGGGCCGTCCGTGCGGGGGAGTGGGTGCTGGTGCAGGCCGGCGCGAGCGCCGTCAGCATCGCCGCCATCCAGCTCGCCCGCCGCGCCGGCGCGCGGGTGCTCGCCGTGGCCCGCACCGAGGCCAAGCGGGCCCTCGCCGCCGACCTGGGCGCCGACGCGCTCGACCTCGACGGGCGGACCGTCGACGAGGTGCGCGAGCGCACCGGCGGCCACGGCGTCGACCTCGTCGTCGACCACGTCGGCACCGCCACCTGGCCGGTCTCCCTGGCCAGCCTGCGCACCGGCGGGCGGCTGGCGCTGCTCGGCAACACCAGCGGCGACCAGGTGACCTTCTCCCTGGCCGACGTCTACCACCGGGGGCTGCGGCTGCTCGGCGCGGGCGCGTACGCCCCCGCCGACTTCGCCGCCATGCTCGACGCCTTCTACGCCGGTGGGCTGCGGGTGGTGCGGGCCACCGAGTACCCGCTGGCCGACCTGCCCGAGGCGTACGCCCGGCAGGAGTCCCGCGACCTCGTCGGCAAGATCCTGGTGCGGCCGTGACCGGGACCCCGCCGGCGCCCCCGGCCGCCCCCCGCCCCGCCGACCTGCTGATCGTCGACGCCGAGATCGTCACCATGGCCCCCGGCCGCGAGGTCGTCACCGGCGGCGCGATCGCGGTCACCGCCGGCCGGATCGCCGCGCTCGGCCCCGCCGACGCGCTGCGCGCCGCGTACCCGGGCAGCCCGGAGCTCGACGCCGCCGGCTGCGTGGTCGTGCCCGGCCTGGTCAACGCGCACCAGCACACCACCGCCGACCCCCTCGTGCGCAGCAGCATCCCCGACGACGTCCCCGCCCAGCAGGCCATCTACGACTGGATCGTGCCGCTGCACGCCGCCGTCACCGGCGACGACGACGAGCTGTCGGCCACCCTCACCGCCGTCGAGGCGCTCAGCTACGGCGTCACCACGCTGCTGGAGCCCGGCACCGTGGCCCACCCGCTGCGGGTCGCCCGGGGGCTGCGCGCCGCCGGCATCCGCGCCCGCGTCGGCGGCTGGGGCTGGGACACCCCCGGCGCGCCCCACGCGCTGCCCGCCGCCGAGGCCCTCGCCGCCCAGGCCGACACCGTCGCCGCGCTCGCCGGCGACGACCTCGTCACCGGCTGGATCACCCTGCTCGGGCACGACCTGGTCAGCGACGAGCTGTTCACCGGCGCCGCCGCGCTGGCCGAGCGCCTCGACGTGCCGATGACCTGGCACATCTCGCCCGGCCCGGACGACGTCACCGCGTACGCCGCCGCCGGCCGCCCCCGGCCCGTGCTGCACCTGCGCGACCTCGGCGTCCTCGGCCCCCGGCTGCTGCTCGGCCACGCCGTCTGGCTCGACGACGCCGAGCTCGCCGCGCTCGTCGACTCCGGCGCCGCCGTCGCCGCCTGCCCCGGCGCGTACCTGCGCCTCGGGCAGGGCGTCAGCCGCGCCGGCCGGCACACCGAGCTGCGCCGCGCCGGCGGCCGGCTCGCGCTGGGCTGCGACTCGCACAACGCCGGGGACACCCCCGACGTGTGGCGCGCCGCCCGGCTCTTCGCCGGCCTGGAGCGGGACCGGGGCGCGCCCGACCCGCTGCGCGCCGACGAGGTGTTCGCCCTGGCCACCATCGACGGCGCGGACGCCGTCGGGCTGGGACGGCTGACGGGCTCGATCGAGGTCGGCAAGGCCGCCGACCTGGTCGTCCTGGACGCCCGCACCATCTCCTGGGCTCCGCGCGGCGACCTGGCCACCCAGCTCGTCTGGGGCGCGGCCGGGCACACCGTCCGCGACGTCCTGGTCGACGGTCGGCTGGTGGTCCGCGACCGGCGGGTCACCACCGTCGACGTCGACGCCCTGCGCGAGGAGGCCGGCGCACGCCGGGCCGCCCTGCTGCGCCGGGCCGGCATCGACATCCCCCATCGCTGGCCGACCGTGCCCGCGACCGAACACTGCGCGCGCCCGGCCGAGCCGGCCGCCGCCACGCCCCCACTGTGAGAGGAAACGCACCATGACACTTCGTACCGCGAAGGGCCCGGCGGCGGTGCTCGCCGGAGCCCTCGCCCTCGCCCTGGTCGGCTGTGCCAGCAACGACGCGTCCGCGCCGTCGGCGGCGGGGAGCGCCAGCGGCGGGACCACCCAGGCCGGGCAGCCCGACGTCAACGGCGACGGCAAGGTCGTCATCGGGGTGCTCAGCCCCGGCGACATCAACGACAAGGGCTACTACGAGAGCTTCGTCGTCGGCGCCGAGAAGTTCGCCACCAGCAAGGGCTGGCAGGTCATCAAGCGCGGCAGCGTCCCGGCCACCGAGGCGCTCGCCGCCGCGCGGGCCATGTGCCAGCAGGGCGTGGACATGGTGGCCCTCGGCGCGTCGGAGCTCAAGGACGCCATCCCCGCCTCCGAGGAGCCGGTCTGCGCGAAGACCGCCTGGTACGTGCCGTCGTCGGAGAACGTCCCACAGACCCCGCGCACCGTCATCTCCAGCGACGACCCCAGCCAGAGCATGCTGGCCGCCGGCTACGCCACCGGCCTGCTGATGCAGCAGAAGAACGCCACCAAGGCCGGCTTCGTCACCGGCATGGAGGCCGACTTCTCCGTCAACGCCGCCAAGGCGTTCAAGGCCGGCATCCGCATGGTCGTCCCGAAGGCCGAGCTGGTCACCACCTACACCGGTGACTTCAACGACTCGGCCAAGGCCCGGGAGGCCGTGCAGGCGCAGCTCAGCCAGGGCGTGAAGGTGATCTATCCGTACCTGGGCGGGGCCACCGACGCCGCCGCCAAGCTCGCCGCCGGCGGCGGGGCCATCACCCTGACCCCCGGCACCGACCGCTGCGACTCGACCGACCCGCGCTTCGACATCTCGGTCATCTTCGACCCGGGCGCGTACTTCGCCGCCGCCCTGGAGCTGTTCGCCAAGGGCGAGATGCAGCTCGGCACCACCAAGGTGTGGCACCTCGGCAAGGACGCGTACCCGACGGTCAAGATCTGCTCCCCCACCGCCGAGCAGACCCAGAAGATGGACGCCTTCATCGCCGACGTGGGCGCCGACAAGATCGACACCAAGGCGGAAGTCGCCAAGCTCGGCTCCTGACCCCTGCCGCCCGACGACCAACGAGGTGGAACGGACTGTGAACGTTGACGACCAGCTGACGCCGGCTCTCACCCTGCGCGGGGTCAGCAAGCGTTACGGTCCGGTTGTCGCCTGCGACGCCGTGGATCTCGCCGTACGGCCCGGCGAGATCCACGGCCTCCTCGGCGAGAACGGGGCCGGGAAGTCGACCCTGATGAAGATCCTGCTCGGGCTGGTGCACCGGGACGCCGGCACCATCCTGCGCGGCACCGAACCGATCGAGATCGACAGCCCGCAGGTCGCCGCCGACCTCGGCCTGGGCATGGTCCACCAGCACTTCAGCCTGATCGAGCCGCTCACCGTCTGGGAGAACGTCATCCTCGGCGACACCGGGCGGGTCGACCGGGCGGCGGCCTGCGCCCAGGTCGAGCAGGTCGCCCAGCGCTACGGGCTGCCGATCGACCCGCTCGCCCGGGTCGACCGGCTCTCCGCCGGCGAACGGCAGCGCGTCGAGCTGATCAAGTGCCTGCGGCGCGACCCGTCCGTGCTGATCCTCGACGAGCCGACCTCCGTGCTCACCCAGGCCGAGTCGGCCGAGCTGTTCACGGTGCTGCGCCGGGTCGTGCAGGCCGAGAACCGCGCCGTCATCCTGATCAGCCACAAGCTCGCCGAGATCATGGCCGCCACCGACCGGGTGACCGTGCTGCGGCGCGGCGCGGTGGCGTTCCACGGCACGACGGCGGACACCACCGCCCAGGAGCTGGCCCGGCAGATGGTCGGCCGCGACGTGTCGCTGCGCGCCGAGGGCGCCGCCCTGGGCCTGCTGCCCGTCGAGTCCCAGGGCCCGGCCGCCGCGCCGCCTGCCGCCGCCCCCGCCGGGGCGGACCCGGCGGCCGACCCGGGCGCGCCGGCCGCGCTGCGGCTGCGCGGGGTGACCCTGCGCGTCGGCGGCCTGCCCGTCCTCGACGACCTGCACCTCGACGTCGCCCCCGGCGAGATCGTCGGCCTCTACGGGGTCGAGGGCAACGGCCAGGCCACCCTCGGCGAGCTGCTGTCCGGGCTGCTGGTCCCCGACGACGGCGTCGTCGAGGTCGGCGGCCGTCCCGCCGACCTGACCCGGCCCGGCGCGCTGCACGAGGCCGGCCTCGGCATCGTCCCCGAGGACCGGCACCACTCCGGGGTGGTGCTCGACATGAGCGTGGCGGAGAACCTCGTCATGAAGTCCCTCGCCGGGGTCTGCACGCGCGGGGTGCTCAGCCGGCGACGGATGCACCGCATCGCCCGCCGGCAGATGGCCGAGTTCAACATCGTGGCCCCCTCGCCGGACACCCCGCTGCGCAGCCTCTCCGGCGGCAACCAGCAGCGGGTGGTGCTGGCCCGGGAGCTGTCCGCCGGCCCGAAGGCGCTGGTCGCCGCCCAGCCCACCCACGGGCTCGACGTCGGCGCGATCGAAGACATGTACGTGCGGCTGCGGCAGGCCGCCGCGGAAGGAGTGGCCGTGTTGCTGATCTCCACCGAGCTGGAGGAGGTGATGGCCCTGGCCGACCGCATCGCGGTGATCTCCTCCGGCCGGATCGTCGGGGTCCTGCCCACCGCCGAGGCCACCGCGGAGCGCCTCGGCATGCTGGTCGGCGGGGTGGCGCACTGATGGCCGCCACCACCGTCGCCGCGCCGCCCACCGGCCCGAGCGGCCCCGACGCCACCGGCCGTCGGCTCCTGCGCCGGCTCAACCCGGGCGTCGGCGGCTGGCAGGTGGCCGCCGCCACGGTGGCCACCGTGGCCGTCGCCCTCGCCCTGTCCGCGCTGCTCATCTCCGTCACCGGCGGCTCGCCCACCGCGTCGGCCAAGGCGCTCTACCAGGGCAGCATGGCCAGCCAGGCGGCCTGGACCACCTCCCTGCTGTACGTCGCGCCGCTGCTGCTGGTCGCCGTCGGCGCCTGCGTCAGCGCCCGCTCCGGCTTCTTCAACATCGGCCAGGAGGGGCAGGTGCTGATCGGGGCGCTGTTCGGCGCCTGGGCCGGGCTGCGCCTGGCGCTGCCCGGACCGCTGCTCGTCGTCAGCGTGCTGGCCGCCGCGGCAGTCGGCGCGGGCGCGTGGGCCGGGCTCAGCGCCCTGATGTACCGCTTCCGCGGCGTCAACGTCGTGGTCAGCACGATGCTGATGACGTTCCTGGCCCAGCAGCTCGTCTCGTTCGCGGTGAACACCCCGTGGCTGCTCCAGGAGTCCCGGCTGGGCCGGGGCACCCTGTCCCCGCAGTCCAACCCGCTGCCCGAGGGCGCCCGGATCAGCTCCCTCGGCGAGTACCCGAACCTCCAGATCAACGGCGGCCTCCTCCTGGCCGTCGTCGTCGCGGTCGTGTTCAGCCTCGCGCTGGCGCGTACCCGCTGGGGTTTCCGGCTCACGATGACCGGCCTCAGCCCGGCGGCGGCCCGGCACGCCGGCGTGCGCGTCGGCGCCCTCGGCGGGATGGCGCTGGCCATCTCCGGCGGCCTCGCCGGCCTGGCCGGGGCGCTGCTGCTGGCCAGCCCCGTCGGCACCAACCGGTTGCAGCCGGGCATGTCCCTCAACATCGGCTGGGACGGCCTGCTGGTCGCCCTGGTCGCCCGGAACAATCCGCTGCTGGCCATCCCGGTCGCGGTGCTGTTCGGCGTGCTCCGGGCCGGGGGCAGCTTCCTGGCCGCCACCGGGGTGCCGCCGTTCCTCGTCGACGTGGTCAAGGCGCTGCTGGTGCTGGCGTTCGTCGCGCCGCCGGTGGTGATCGGCATGCTGCGCCGACGCCGCCGCGCCGGCGAGCCGGCGACCAGCACGCCCGCCACCGACCCGGCCGTGAGCAAGCAGGACGCTATGGAAGGCAGTCTGGCATGAGCGCCGCCGACAACATCGCCACCATCCTCTCCAGCGGGGCCCGGCTCACCGTCCCCCTGGCCTTCGCCGCCTGCGGCGAGTACGTGGCCCAGCGCGCCGGCACCCTCAACATCTCCGTCGAGGCGATGATGCTCGGTGCCGCGTTCGGGTCGATCGCCGTGGCCAGCGCCACCGGCAGCGCCACCATCGGCCTGGCCGCGGGCGCGCTCGTCGGCGTGGCGGTGGCGTTCGTGCACGGCAACCTGTCGCATCGGGTGCAGATCAACACGTTCGTCGTCGGCCTGGTCCTCAACGCGCTCGTGCTGGGCCTGACCAGCTACCTGATCACGGTGAGCACCTTCACCGGGCACCAGGTGTGGCAGGTGAGCGTCCCGGTGCTGCGGGACATCCCGATCGTCGGCCCGATGCTGTTCGTGCAGCGCTGGCCGGTGTACCTGCTGCTGGCGGTGATCCCGCTGACCTGGTGGCTGGTGCAACGCAGCCGATGGGGGCTGGAGCTGCGGGCCGTCGGGGAGAACCCGCAGGCCGCCGACGTGAGCGGGATCCACGTCAACCGCCGCCGCCGGCAGGCGCTGCTGTGGTGCGGGCTGCTCGCCGGGCTCGGCGGCGCGTACCTGGCCGTCGGCGAGGTCGGCTCGTTCAACCAGAACATGACCGCCGGGCGCGGCTACCTGGTGATCGCGGCGGTGATCTTCGGCGCCTGGCGGCTCGGCCGTACGCTGGTCGGCTGCGCCGTCTTCGGCCTCGCCGACGCGATGCGGCTGGCGCTGCCGGCGCTCGGGGTCACCATGAACTCGCAGCTGCTGATCGCCGCGCCGTACCTGCTGGCCCTGCTGGCGATGCTGGTGTTCGCCACCGCGCACCGCGAACCCCGGGCGCTGGCCCAGCCGTTCCAACGCGGCACCACCTGACCCGGGCGGCGGCGAACGGCACGGGCGCCCGGTGCGCCGAGAGGCGATCTCGGCGCACCGGGCACCCGTGGTGGCGCTACTTCGCGGTCAGCGCGACCAGGGCGTTGGCGGTGCGGAAGTAGGGGTTGCGGCCGAGGTCGCCGACGGTGGTGATGTTGAAGGCGTCCTTGAGCAGCTTCGCGTCGCCGTCGCTGACTCCGGCGAGGGCGGACACCGGGGCGTCGACGATCTCGCTGAGCGTCTTGTCCTGGTAGGCCTTGTCGACCAGCTTGGTGAGGTCGGCGGTGACGGGCATGCACACTCCTTCGAAACTCCGGCCGGACGGTCCGGTCGGATGCGGACAAACCTGACAAATTAGATCATGGAATGGCGGGCGGATCCACAATGGACCCGCCGGGGCTCACGCCTCCTCGTCGCCGCCGTCGTCGTCCTCGTCGTCGCCGAAGACCTCGTCGGCGATCATCCCGCCGGCGAAGCCCAGCGCCGCGCCGCCGACCACCCCCGCGACGACCCCGCCCATGCCGGGCCCGTCGTGCCGCTCGTGGTGCTCCTCCTTGTAGTGGCCCCCGGGGTGCCCGTAGCCCGGCGCGCCGTACGCGGGCTGCCCGTAACCCGGTGCGCCGTAGGCGGGCTGCCCGTAGCCGGGAGCGCCGTAGCCGGGCGGCGGGGGCGGCGGCGGGTAGCCGGGCGCGCCGTAGCCCTGGGCGGGCGGGGCGTAGCCATGGCCGGCGTGCAGGCTCTGGCGGCCGTCGAGGACCTGGCGGACCCAGGCGTCGACCTGCGCGGCCCAGTCGCCGTGCTCGGCGTCGCCGTGGGCGACGTGATGGCGACCGTACGAGTCGTGTCCGCCGCCGAACAGTCCGCCGCGCTTGTCGAACTCCAGCACGACGTCGACGCCGTGCTCGTTGGTGACGAAGGTCAGCTCGACCTCGTTGACGGCGTGGGCGTACTGCGGGGCCGCGAAGTACTCGATCTCCTGGTAGAACGGCAGCGTCTGGTGCAGCCCGGAGATGTGCCCGCGTTCGAGGTCGGCGGCCTTGAACTGGAAGCCGAGCCGGCCGAACGCCTCCAGGATGCGCTCCTGGGCCGGCAGCGGGTGCACGTACACCGGGTCGAGGTCGCCCTTGTCGACCGCGCCGCGGATGGCCACCTCGGTGCGCAGGCCCATCGTCATGCCGTGCAGGTGCTGCCCGTACAGGTCGGTCACCGGGGTCTCCCACGGCATCGCCACCTGGAACGGCAGGGAGAGGTGCTGCCCCTCCCGCAGGTGCAGGCCGCCGGCGACCTGGACGCGGTGGAACTCGACGAGCGCGTCGTACTCCTCCTCCGCGCCGTCGACCTCGACCCGGGTGACCAGGCCGACGGTGATGTGGTCGATCTCCACGTCGTGGCTGCCGCCGGTCAGGTTCACCTGCCCGCCGAGCAGCAGCCCCGGGCGGGTGTTCGGGTTGGACAGGACCGTGTCGACGCTCGGGCCACCCACCCCGAACGCGCCTAACATCTTCTTGAACACTCCGTGTGTCTCCCTTGACAGCCACCACGCGCGCCACCCGGACTCGGTGGAACTTCCACCGGAAACCCTTGTG
Organism: Micromonospora sp. NPDC002575; assembly: GCF_042889525.1. Lineage (NCBI taxonomy): Bacteria > Bacillati > Actinomycetota > Actinomycetes > Micromonosporales > Micromonosporaceae > Micromonospora > Micromonospora sp. NPDC002575. The sequence continues at coordinate 46,036 of NZ_JBIARA010000016.1, forward strand.
CCGCAACGGATTCAGCGGCGTCCATGGTGGAAGCCGCTGCGCCGGGAAAGTACCAACCCAGCCTGAGAGGTAGCTGAGTGCGGCGGTTTGGCTACTCTTCGGTAGGGTTGCGGGGCCGGTGTGGCTGGCCTGCGCGCGTGGTTCTGACGCCGAGCCGCCCGACTCGCCGGAGGGGGCCCTGGGCTCAGCCCGGAGGTCGCGCCGCCCGTGCTGGCCTTCCCCTAGGATCGACGGCATGACTTCCGCCCTCGATGCCCTCCCGCGGATCGGAGCACCAGCGACGCGGGCCCTGAACAACGCCGGCTACACGACCCTGCGCGAGCTGGCCGGGGTGCCCCGCGCCGAGCTGGCCAAGCTGCACGGCATGGGGCCGAAGGCCCTCGGGATCATCCAGAACTCCCTGGAGGAGCACAACCTGAGCCTGGGGTAGGGCTGTCGATCCAGCGTGGGAGGTCCTCGCTCATCTGCCCGCCCCCGTGCCGGCGATGCCCCTCTTCAGGGCGTCGACGATAGACCTTGTTCCGGTTGGGACCGCGCGAGAAGGTGGTCGACTTCCCGAGTCAGGAGACCAAAGCGGCGACAGCTTTCGACACTTTCCTCGAAGTGCAGTGTCGTGACGGGTGGCCCGCCGATGGGTGGCGTGTCCAGGCTGATCGCGAAGCAGGTGCGAACCAGAGTGTCGTCCGGGCCCTCCTCGTCGACCTCGATCAGGGCTGGCGGCGTGCCAGGGAAACCGGGGCCCAAGGCTGTCCATGTGTATCGCAGTTCGACCTTCCCCTCCTGCGGGCAGATCCAGGTGAGTTGACTCAGTGAGGCGCCGCCGACGTTGGCCCATGCGGACCAGCCGGTGCCGTCGGCCCTGAGGCAGACCCAACTCGATTCCATCACCCCGTAGTCGTACGGACCGCTGTCCCAGAGCCCCACGAGGTCCTCGTCCCACATGCGCAGCATGATGTCACGTCCTCATGATCGTGAACCACACCCGATCCGGCCGGCCCGCCGAGCGCAGACCGTGCTCAGGGTCGCGGCAGTCGGCTCAACGCGGATGCTCCCCAGCCGGTCGGGTCCTCGCCGGGCGGCACCATCGCGAGGGCCTGCCAGAGCAGCAGGACGTCCCACCAGCCCGACTCGGCGGGGGTTAGCGGGCGCACGGCCTGGTAGCCGGCGAGGAACTGGGCATGGACCTCAGGCGGCACCGGTCCCCAGTCGTGGTAGCGGGTGCCGAGCAGGACCGTCGCGCGGGCCAGCTCGACGAGCCGGTGGTCGTGCCGGGCCTCCTCGAAGTCGAGGACCGCGCTGACCTCGCCACCGGCACACAGGACGTTGGCGGAGCGGAAGTCGAAGTGGACGAGTTGCCGCGGCAGCCGGTCGGGTGGCGCGCCGGCGACCAGTCCGCGCAGCGCGTCGCGCGCCGCCGCGGGCAGGTGCGCGGCGCGGGTGTCGAGCCATTCGGTGATCTGTTGTGTCAACGGCGGGGACGCGACGGCGAGCGTGGTGAATCGTTCGGCGTGCGGGTATGCCGCGAGCGCGTCCTGTAGCCGGGCCAGGACAATCCCGGCTGCCCGCACCTGACGGCGATCGGTGGTGTCGAGAAGATCGCCCTCGATCACCCGTTGCAGGCCCAGCGAGACACCGTCGGCCTCGACCTGGAGACGGCCGGCCCGCGTGGGTACCGGTGTCGAGACCGGCAGGCCCCGGCCGGCGAGCCAGCTCGTGAGTCGTGCCACCTCGGCCAGGCGCGGGAAACGATCGGGCACCACCGACCACTTCGCGAGCAGCCGGCCGGACGGCGTGCCGACCCACGCCAGCGCGTTGCCGTCGCTCATCACGATCCGCTCGCAGGAGTCGACGCGTACGCCCCAGTGCTCGTCCAGCACGCCGGCGACCCAGCGGCCCGCCGACCGCGCGTCGCCGAAGCCGAACCTTCCCGCGAGGGCGCGGTGCGGGTCGTGCGCCTCCCACAGCATCTCCAACACCGGCGTCTGCGATCCGATCATGCGGCACAGTGTGGTGGATTCTCGTACGCGAAGGCGGGCGCCCCGGGGCCGGGCCGTCTGCTGACGGCGGCCTCCGGGGCGCCCGGTCGCGCGCGGTGTCAGGTCAGGCCCGGCTCCACCGCTGGTTGGCGGCGGTGTGGCAGGTCCAGGCGAGCACGGTGGTGCCGTTGGCCGTGCCGGAGTTGTTGACGTCCAGGCAGAGCGACGGGAACCGTACGTTGCTGATGGTGCCGTTGCCGTTGAAGGTCCACTGCTGGTTGGTGCCGCCGTTGCAGTCCCAGATCTGCGCCCGCGTGCCGGCGGCGGCGTTCGTGGGCAGCTCCAGGCACTTGCCGAGGACCTGGAGGGCCTGGCCGGACTGGGTGAACTGCTGGTTGGCGTTGCTGTGGCAGTCCCAGATCAGCGCCCCCGTGCCGTTGGCCGTGTTGCCGTTGTCGACGTCCAGGCACCGGCCGCTGGACTCGCTGCGCAGCCGGAACGTGGTGGTGGGCGGCGGGGTGGTGGTGCCGCCGCCGCTGACCCGGTAGACGACCGTGCCGTGGGCCGGGACGCTGGCGGAGATGGCGCCGGTGGTGGTGGAGGTGCCGTTCGTCCAGGCGTCGCGCAGGGTGAACGAGGAGCCGGACTTGCCGATCGCGGCGGCGGTGGTGGAGACGGTCGTGGTGGAGCTGCCCTGGTTGAACAGGGCGACCGCGACGTCGCCGTTGGCGAGCCGCTTGGCGAGCACCCGGCGGGTGCCGTCGTTGGAGACCTGCGTGCCCTGGAGGCCGAGGGTGTCCTGGTTGATCGCGATGAGGTTGGCGTTCTTGAGGATGGTCTGCGTGGCGCTGTCCATGTTGCGGATGTCGTTGCCGGCGATCAGCGGCGAGGCCATGATCGCCCACATCGCGAAGTGGCTGCGCATCTCGGTGTCGTTCATGCCGCCCCGGCCGACCTCCATCATGTCGGGGTCGTTGAACGCACCCGGACGCGCGTAACCGGCCAGCGGCACGGTGACGTTGATGATGTTCTGGATGCCCATGGGGTAGCCGTTGGTCTGGCCGGTGTTCCAGGCGTTGGTGATGTCCTCGGTGGTGCGCCAGATGTTGGCGACGTCGCCCCAGTTGCGCATGGGGCCGGTCTTCTCGTGGATGCTGTTGGAGTTGATGCTGTAGAGGATGGGACGACCGGTGGCGGCGAGCGCGTCGCGCATGATGGCAAACCGGTTGACCTGCTCGTTGATGGTCCCGGTGGGGGAGCACCAGTCGTACTTGAGATAGTCGACGCCCCAGGCGGCGAACTGGCGGGCGTCCTGGGCCTCGTGGCCCATGGCGCCGGTGGCCCCGGGGTAGGAGTTGAAGTACTGGGCGCAGGTCTTGTCCAGCGGGGCCTGGTAGATGCCGAACTTGAGGCCCTTGCTGTGGATGTAGTCACCCAGGGCCTTCATGCCGCTGGGGAACCGGGTCGGATCGCCCTGGAGGTTGCCGGCCGAGTCGCGGTTGGGGTTCATCCAGCAGTCGTCGACGACGACGTACTGGTAGCCGGCGTCCCGCATGCCGGTGTTGACCATGGCGTCGGCCATCTGCCGGATCAGCGCCTCGCTGATGTTACAGCCGAACGTGTTCCAGCTGTTCCAGCCCATCGGCGGGGTGCGGCCCACCCCGTTCTCCAATGCCTGAGCGGGCTGCGGGGCGGAAACCGTGTCGACCACGGTCAATCCGACTGCTCCCAGGAGTGCGACGCCAAGGGCGGCGAACCATCTCGTACGTGCGCGCATTGACTCTCCATTTTCGGACGGTGGATGTCGTCGTGCTGCCCGCCAATTGATGTGCCATTTGGCAGGCGCGGGGGTGGTGCACTGGTGACATCATGGTGGTGGTCACCTGCGATTACGGAGCGGCAAAGAGACCTGGCCGCAGTGCTGCGCGGCGTCCCGATGAGCTGGTTGGAGCGGCCCGGTAGCTCCTCGGGAAAGTTAACATGTGATCGCTCACATCGGCAAGCAACGGAGCCGTTGGCGATCGTCGGCCGCCAATGGGGTTACGTGCCGTGCGTGGTCACGGGCCGACACGGAAGCCGCCCGCCCGCAGCGAGAGTGCTGGCTGCGGACGGGCGGCAGGGGGTGCGGCGGGAGCGGCAGGCGGCGTCAGCGCCGCCGCAGGGCCGGGTCGGTCAGCGCCGGCGGTTGGTATCCGGCGTCGGCCGGGTTGACGTTGTGGCCCGGCGGCACCAGCGCGTCGATGCGGTCCAGCACGTCGGCCGGCAGCCCGTCGAGCTGGCCCGCGCCGAGCTGGCTGCGCAGCTGCTCCAGGGTGCGGGGGCCGATGACGGCGCTGGTCACGGCCGGGTGGCTGAGCACGAAGCCCAGCGCCAGCTCGATCAGCGTCAGGCCGCTCTCCCGGGCGAGCACCTCCAGCTCGCCGACCAGGTCGAGCTTGCGGTCGCGGGCGGCGGCGTCGCGGAAGTCGAAGTGGTCGCCGTTGCGCCCGGCGCGGGAGTCCGCCGGCACGCTGCCCGCGCGGTACTTGCCCGTCAGCCAGCCGCCGTTGAGCGGGCTGAAGACCATCACCCCGAGCCGGTGCCGCTCGCAGGTCGGCAGCACGCCGGCCTCGGCGCCCCGGGCCAGGATCGAGTACGCGAGCTGCTCGGTGGTGAAGCGTTCCCGCTGGCGCTGCTGCGCGACCCACTGCGCCTCGACGATCTGCTCGGCGGGGAACGCGGAGGTGCCGACGAGGCGTACCTTGCCCTGCCGGACCAGGTCGGACAGGGCGCCGAGGGTCTCGTCGACGTCGGTGCGCGGGTCAGGGCGGTGCACCTGGTAGACGTCGATCCAGTCGGTGCCCAGCCGGCGCAGGCTGTCCTCGACCGCCCGCGTGATCCACCGCCGGGAGTTGCCCCGCCGGTTGCGGTCGTCGCCCATCGGCTCGTGGAACTTGGTGGCCAGCACCACGTCGTCGCGCCGCCCGCGCAGCGCCCGGCCGAGGATCTCCTCGCTCTCGCCGTGCGCGTACACGTCGGCGGTGTCGACCAGGTTGATCCCGGCGTCGAGCGCCTCGGCGACGATCCGGTGGCACTCCTTCTCGTCGGTGTTGCCCCACGCGCCGAACATCATCGTGCCGAGGCAGAGCGTGCTGACCTCGACGCCCGTGCCGCCGAGCCTGCGGTAGCGCATGATCTGATCGTCCTCCCACTGGTGTGTGTGACCACGCTGGCACGCCGGCCCGACCCCCGGCACTGTCCCGCCGGGTCGAATCGGCCCGGCCGGGTTTGTGTCCCCGGCACATCGCCGCCGCGACCGGGGGACGAATAGGCTGGTGACAGCGTTGTTCTGGACATTCCGGCACGGTGGAGGTACTCATGGGGACCGGCCTGACCCAAGCCCGATGGACGCATGTGGCACTGCCCACCGGCGACCTCGACAAGGCGATCGCGTTCTACACCGCCCTCACCCCGCTGGTGGTGGTGGAGCGGTTCGCCGACGCCGACGGGGAGAGCGTGTGGCTCTCCAACGACAAGCAGGTCGAGACGCCGTTCGTGCTGGTGCTCGTCTCGTTCAACAAGGACAAGGGCGGCCAGCTCGGCCTGCTCCACCCGTTCGCGCACATCGGCATCGAGGTGCCGCAGCGCTCGGACGTCGACGAGATCGCCGCGCGCGCCCGCGAGCTGGGCTGCCTGCACTGGGAGCCCCGCCAGATGCCGCCGCCGGTCGGCTACATCTGCGCGCTGAAGGACCCCGACGGCAACGTCATCGAGATCTCCCACGACCAGCAGGTGTTCGACACCGTACGGCGGCTGTGGGGGAACTGACCGCGGCGCGGACCCGGGAGGCGGTGCTGCGCTACCTCGCCGCGTTGAACGCCCACGACGCCGATGCCGTCGCCGCCTGCGTCAGCGTGGGCTTCGTCAACGAGCACACCGCCGGGCTCGGGCGGGGGGTGGTCGGCCGGGCCGGCTACCGGGAGCGGCTCGACGGCTTCCTGGCCGAGTTCGCCGACCTCCGCTACGAGGTGGAGGAGCTGATCGTCGACGGGGACCGGGCCGCGCTGGCGTACCGGATGTCGTTCCGGCTGGTCTCCGCGGGCCGGGCCCCGGTGCGCGTGCGCGGGATGTTCCGGTTCCGGGTCGACGCCGACGGCCTGGTCGCGCACCGGGTCGACTACTGGGACAGCGGCGAGGTGCATCGCCAGCTTGCCGTAGAGCAGTGACTTTGCGTGGGCGCCTCGCCCCGGCCGATACGCCTAGCCGACCCCTTTGCTCTGCACCCAATGACGCAGCGGTCGCGTAGGGTAGTCGACCGCCGCCTGCTCCCGCGCCTCGGCGTCGCGCGTCGGCGCAGCACGGCCACCGTGTTGCGCCGGTGGGTGCAGAGCAAAGGACGCGGTTCGCGCGGGCGGGGGTGGCGGAAACGTGACGCAACGTCAGGGCGGCATCGTCCGGGTGATTCGGGCCCGATACCACTCAGAGTAACTGTTGGGCTCGCGCGAGGGGGCGGCGACCACGCCGCCCCCGCCGTCGTTCTCGCGCCCCGGCCGTCGCGCTGGGTAGAGTGCGCATCCTGCGGAGGCGACGGGGATGCGTGAGGTGACGCGATGGCGGCCGGGGTCGGGGTCGAGGAGCACAGCGGCGACGCGCCGGCGATCCAGACCGTGCAGCGGGCCGCCACCATCCTGAAGGCGTTCTCCGCCGAGCGGCCCCGGCTCACCCTGGCGGAGCTGACCGCCGACCTCGCGATCAGCCGGGCCACCGCGCACCGGTACGCCCGCGCGCTGCGCGCGGCCAACCTGCTGCGCTTCGACACGGCCACCGCCACCTACACGCTGGGGCCGCAGATCCTGGCGATGGAGGCCGCCGCCCGCGCGGCGCTGCCCATCGTCACCGCCGCCGAGCCCTACCTGGACCGGCTGACCCGGCTGACCAACCAGACCTCGGTGCTCAGCGTGTGGAACGGCGAGAGCCCGATCGTGGTCCGCTGCATGGACAACGTCAGCGGCGACGTGCGGCTGAGTGTGCGTACGGGATCGCCGCTGGACCTGGTGCGCTCGGCGCAGGGCCGGGTGTTCTGCGCGTTCCTGCCGCCCGCCGAGGCCCCGGTGGTGGCCCGCCAACTGCGCCTGTCGGCCGGGCTGCGGGCGGTGGTGGAGCAGGTGCGCCGCGACGGGTTCGCGGCCAACTCGCCGGAGGACTTCGGGGTGCGGGTGCTGGCCGCGCCGGTGTTCGAGCGTACCCAGGTGGTGGCCGCGTTGGGCGTGCTCGGCACCGACGCGGTGCTCTCCGGCGCGGCGGAGGCCGCGGCAGCGGACGCCCTGCTGCGCATCGCGCGCGAGCTGTCCGAGGGGCTCGGCGCGGCGGTCGGCTGACCCGACCCGCGCCCGGCCCGCGCCCGGCCCGCGCTGGTCAGCGCCGGCCCGCGCCCCCGCGTGCCGCCGGGGGACGGTGGCCGTTGCCGTTGTCCGGCGTCAGGTGGTGGCCGTTGCCGTTGCCGGTGCTGCCCAGCTCGGCGGTGACCAGGGCGGCGACGCGCTGCAGGGCGATGGCGAGCGGGGTGTCGGTGCCCTCCGGCACGGAGGTGGTGGTGCCGACGATGGCCATCGCGGCGATCAGCGTGTTGCCACGGAAGATGGGCGCGGCGATGCTGCGCACGCCGTTGGCCGACGGCGTGTTTGCCGAGATGCCGGTGCGGCGGATCTTGTCGACCTCCCGGCGCAGCTCGGCGGAGGCGGCCAGCTCGTCGGCCAGCCCGACCACGTCGTCCTCGGGCAGGAAGGCGCAGAAGACCCGGCCCTGGGCGGACTCGGTGCGCGAGAGCCGGGAGCCGGTGCGGACGCTGACGCGGATGACCCGGTCGGTGTTGTCGTCGGCGCGGACGACCACCGCCGTGTCGCCGTCCCAGACGCTGAGCACCACGGTTTCGTCGATCTCGCGGACGAGCTGCTGCATGTGCGGGCCGGCGATGCTGATCACCGGCATCGCGGCGCGCGCGGCGGCGGAGAGGGTCAGGATCTGCGGGCCGAGCGAGTAGAGTCCCTCCCGCTCGTCGTAGCGCAGCAGGTTGCTCTCCCGCAGGGCCTTCGTGTAGCGGTGGGCCGTCGCCTTGCTGGTGCCGAGGCTGGCGGTCAGTTCGTTGAGGCTGAGTCGTGGGCGCGCTGCGGTGAACGCGTTGAGGATGACCGCCGCGCGCTGCACGGTCTGGATCGCCGGGGCGCTCTGGTCCGCGTTCTTCCCCGGCGAGGGGCTGTCGTCCGCCATCTGGATCCCTCGTTGCGTGAAGTGAGACAGTATCATGGCATATGGCACATCAGCCTGTCGATATCTGCCGACTTCGTAGCGCGATGTCGGCATAAATCCGGGCGAAACGCACCAGCTCGGCAACCGCGTAGCGGTCCCGCCGGGGTTCGGTCGGGTCCGGCGGCAGCGGCGGTGGGCCCAGCCGGACGGTCGGCACGCCCCGCCCGCGCAGCACCACCCCGTCGGTCGACCCCGTCCAGCCCCGGATTGGCCGAGGCTCGCGGCCGTGCGCCGCCCGCCAGGCGTCGGCGGCCCACCGGCAGATCGGTGCGTCGGGGTCGGTGGCGGCGGCCGGGTGGACGGGCCAGCCGGTCACGCTCACCCCGCAGTCGCCCAGCGGGGTGCCGCGCAGCCTCTCGGCCAGCGTCGCGGCCAGGGCGTCGGCGATCTCCGTTGGCTCGTCGCCGGGCACCGTCACCAGGTAGAGGTGGAAGTCCAGCCGGCCGGGCAGCAGGTCGGGCTTGCCCGGCTGGCCGGCCCGCACCGCGCCGATGCCCACCTCCGCCCCGACCTGGCCGCCGCGCCCGGCGCGACCGGCCAGGTGCGCGCTGCGGAACGCCTCCAGCGCCGCGACCACCCGGCCGAGGTGTGCCAGCAGGCCGCCCGGCGGGACGGCGGCGTCGCGGGACAGCGCCGGATGGAAGCGGCTGGTCAGCCGTACCCGGAGGAACATGGCCCCCGGCTCGGCGGTGAGCACGCCGGGCGGGCCGCTCTTGGCCACGACGGCGGCGGCCGGCAGCGGGTGCCGGTCCAGGTGGTGGGCCACGCCGCCGGGGGCGGGGCCGGCGTCGGGGTCGTTGCGGTGGGTGCCGGCGGCGGCGAGCAGCAGGGTCAGCCGGTGCGGCCGGCCGGCGGCCCGGCACGCGCCGGCCGCCGCGGCGAAGCCGACCAGGGCGGCGGCGGTCGCCGCGCGGGCCACCCCGAGGCCGAAGCCGCTGACCACCGGCCCGGCGTCCGCCCCGGTCGGCCTGGTCAGCTCGGGCGCGGGGGCGTCCAGGCCGGTGATCGGCGCGTCGAAGTCGGCCCCGCCGGTCAGCGAGGTGTCCAGGTGCGAGTAGACGAGCAGCTCCGGCGCGGCGCCGAGGGCGGAGGAGCCGACGAGGTTGGCGCTGTCGGGCAGCGCCGCCGTCGCCTCCAGGGGGTCGACCCGCCAGGACAGCTCCGGCCAGCGCGCGGCGGCCCAGTCGGCGAGCCGGCAGGCGGTGGCCCGTTCCCGGCCGTACGGGCTGGGCCCCGCTCCCAGCACGGCCAGCGCGTCGAGGACGTCCGCCTCGTCGATCGCCTGCCCGGCCGCCCGTCGCAGTGCCGCCGGCACCTCGTCGTCCATCCCCGCGCTCCCGCCGCCGTGACTTCATTCAAGATGACGTCTCGTATGTTGACATACTCGGGATGGCTTCTCTAGCGTGACCTGACATCAACGACATCGCCCCGCATCCGGCGACGTCCGCGCGACGGTCAGCGGTGCGGATGCGGACGGCCGACCCAACCGCTGGAGGACCGATGGCCTACGTGGTCACCGACGAGTGTGTGGACGTGCAGGATCGGTCCTGCGTCGAGGAGTGCCCCGTGGACTGCATCTACGAGGGCGACCGGATGATGTACATCAACCCGGACGAGTGCGTCGACTGCGGGCGCTGCGAGCCGGTCTGCCCCGTCACGTCGATCTTCCACCTGGAGGACCTGCCGGCCGACCGGGCCCACTTCGGCCCGATCAACGCCGAGTTCTTCGGCGAGATCGGCAGCCCCGGCGGGGCCCGCAAGATCGGTCGGGTCGGCCGCGACCACCCGGCCGTCGCGGGGAGCGCCACCTGATGGGCGACCAGCACGAGGTCGACCTCGCGATCGTCGGCGCCGGCCCCGCCGGCCTCTACGCCACCTACTACGCCGGCTTCCGCGGGATGAGCGTGGCGGTGATCGACTCGCTGCCCGAGCCCGGCGGCCAGATCGCCGCCCTCTACCCCGAGAAGGCCATCTACGACATCGCCGGCCTGCCCTCCGTGCGCGGCCAGGAACTCGTCGACGCCCTGCTCACCCAGGCCGCCACCGCCAAGCCGACGTACCTGCTCGGCGAGAGCGCCGTCGACCTGACCTGCGCCGAGGACCACGTGCTCATCGGCACCGACGCCGGCACCCGGGTACGCGCCAAGGCCGTCCTGCTGACCGCCGGCATCGGCACCTTCACCCCCCGCGAGCTGCCCGTCGGCAGCGACTACCTCGGCCGGGGCCTGCGCTACTTCGTGCCCCGCCTCGACGAGCTCGCCGGCCAGGAGGTCGTCGTGGTCGGCGGCGGCGACTCCGCCGTCGACTGGGCCCTCGCGCTGGAGCCGTACGCCCGCAGCGTCACCCTCGTGCACCGCCGGCCGCAGTTCCGCGCCCACGAGCACAGCGTCGCCCAGCTGGAGTCCTCCACCGTGCGCGTGGTCACCCCGTACGAGGTGTGCGGCATCGCCGGGGAGCAGCACGTCACCTCCGTGACGATCGCCGAGGTGCGCGGCGAGGGCCGCGAGGAGCTGCCCGCGCAGGCGGTGGTGGCCGCCCTCGGCTTCATCGCCGACCTCAGCGCCATGGAACGCTGGGGCCTGGAGATGCACCGGCGCTACGTCGCCGTCGACCGGTCGATGCGCACCAACCTGCCGCGCGTCTTCGCCGCCGGCGACATCACCGACTACGAGGGCAAGGTGCGGCTGATCTCCGTCGGCTTCGGCGAGGCCGCCGCCGCCGTCAACAACCTCGCCCCGCTGGTCAACCCGGCGCTGGGCACCGTGCCCGGGCACTCCTCGGACGCGGCATGACCGCCCCCCGCGACGAGGCCCGGCACACCGCCGGCGACGGCACGCACCTGGTCGCCACCCGGCACGGGCTGGGCCGGCTCACCGGCGACGGCGACGTCGAGCTGCTCGACCTGCCGTACCCCGACGTGGCCGCGCTGCTGCGCGCCGGCGCCGGGCTCGCCCCGGCCCGCGCCGCGGCCGTGCGCCGCCGGCTGTCCCTCGACGCCCTCGCCGGCGACGTCGTCGCCCCGCTGGGCGCGACGCCGGCCGTGTGGGGGGTGGGCCTCAACTACCACTGCAAGGCGCGCACCACCGGGCGGCCCCTGCCCACCCAGCCCGTGCTCTACCTCAAGTCGCCCAACGCCGCGTCCGGCCCCGACGACACCGTGCCGCTGCCCACCTCGGTCAGCGCGCAGTCCGACTACGAGGGCGAGGTCGCCCTGGTCATCGGGGCGCGGATGCACCACACGCCCGCCGAGCGGGCCTGGGCGCACGTCGCCGGGATCACCGCCGCCAACGACCTGACCTGCCGCGACGTGATGGCCGCCTCCGGCAGCCCCACCCTGGCCAAGAGCTTCCCCGGCTTCGGCGCGCTGGGCGCCTCGGTGCTCGGCCTGGACGGGGTCGCCGACCGCGACGCCATCGGCGTGCGGACCACGGTCAACGGGGAGCTGCGCCAGCAGGCCAGCACCGCCGACCTCATCTTCCCCGTGCCCGACCTGCTCGCCTGGATCTCCCGGTACGTGGTGCTGGAGCCGGGCGACGTGGTGCTCACCGGCACCCCCACCGGCACCGGCCAGGACCGGGGCTGCTTCCTGAGCCCCGGCGACCTGGTCGAGGTCACCGTCGCCGGGGTGCTGCCGCTGCGCACCCGGTTCCGCGCCGAGACCCCGGCCCAGGCAGCCGAGACCCCGGCCCCGACGGCCGAGCCCGACCCCCTGCCCGGCGACGCCCGCCCGTCGCCGCCGCTTCGTACAGAAAGCGTGATGCCATGACTGACAGCTCCCCGCGCTACGACCTGGTGCTGGCCGGCGGCGAGGTGTTCGACGCCGCCACCGGCGTCAGCCAGGTGACCGACGTCGCGGTCACCGGCGACCGGGTGGCCCGGATCGCCCCCGGCCTCGCCGCGCAGGGCCGGCAGGTGGTCGACTGCTCCGGGCAGTACGTGCTGCCGGGCCTGGTCGAGGCGCACACCCACATCTTCGCCGAGGTCTCCAAGGTCGGCGCGCCGCCGGACGAGGCGCACCTGCACCGGGGCGTCGTCGCGGCCTGCGACGCCGGCACGGTCGGCGCGTCCACCTTCGCCGCGTTCGAGCGCTTCGTCGCCGCCCCGGCCCGGATGCGGCTGGTCAACTTCCTCAACGTCTCGGTCCTCGGCCTGATCGACTTCCGGTTCGGCGAGCTGCTCAACCCGGGCACGCTGGTGCCGGAGGACGCCCTGGCGGTCGCCGCCGCCAACCCGCACCGGGTCCGCGGCTTCAAGATCCGCCTCTCCGAGGACGTCGTCGGGCTGGAGTGGCGCACGCTGCTCAAGCGGTCCCTCGCGCTGTCCGCCGAGGCCGGGCTGCCGCTGATGATCCACATCGGGGAGACCCCGGAGCCGCTGCCGGTGATCCTCGACCTGCTGCGCCCCGGCGACGTCGTGGCCCACTGCTACACCGGCAAGCCGTACGGCATCCTCGCCGACGGCACCGTCCTGCCCGAGGTGTACGCCGCCCGCGAGCGGGGCGTGCTGTTCGAGTCGGCCCACGGCAAGAGCAACCTCAGCTTCGCCGTGGCCCGCCCGGCCATCGAGCAGGGCTTCCTGCCCGACGTGATCACCTCCGACACCAGCGGCCGAAACTGGCACGGCCCGGTGTTCGACCTGGTCACCAGCATGGCCAAGCTGCGGGCCATGGGCATGACCATGGAGCAGATCGTGCCCCGGGTGACGTCCGCCCCGGCCCGCCTGACCGGCCTCGACGCCGAGGGCTACGGCAGCCTCGTCGAGGGCGGCCCGGCCCACGTCACGGTGCTCGCCGACGCCGAGGAGGCCGAGCTGCCCGACGCCGCCGGCAACCGGATCGTCGCGCCGCGGCTGGAGCCGAGCCTGGTGCTGCTCGCCGGCGAGCGGGTGCCGACCGTGCCGTGGCGGGGCCTGAACCGCTGATGTCCGCCACGGATGCCGCGCCGCCCGTCGGCGTGCACCGCTCCCGCAGGCGGCTGCGGGCGGCGCTGCGCGGTGGCGGGCGGCTCGTCGGCACGTTCCTCAAGCTGCCCGGCCCCGACGTGGTGGCCCTGGCCGCCCAGGCCGGGCTCGACTTCGTCGTGGTCGACCTGGAGCACTCCGCCCTGGACGAGCGCGCCGCCGCCGACCAGCTCCGGCTCGCCGCCGCGCTCGGCCTGCCGGCGCTGGTCCGGGTGCCGGCGGTCGACCCGGGCCAGGTCAACCGGCTGCTGGAGGCCGGCGCCGTCGGGGTCCAGCTCTCCACCGTCCGCAGCCGGGCCGAGGCCGGGGCGCTGCGCGCGGCCAGCCGGTACGCCCCGCACGGGCGGCGCAGCATCAGCCTCGCCCACCCGGCGGCCGGCTACGGCCTCGGCGGCCTCGACGGGTACCTGGCGGCGGAGGCCGCCGACCCGCCGCTGCTGGTCGCCCAGATCGAGACGGCGACCACCGACGACCCCCTGCCCGACCTGCTGGCCGGCCTGGACGTCGGCTTCGTCGGCACCACCGACCTGGCGGTCAGCCTCGGCCTCGCCGGCACCGACGACCCGACGCCGCTGCTGCGGCGCACCGGCGACGTCGCCGAGGCGGCCCGGGGGGCCGGGGCCGCGCTGGGCGGCTGGGTGGCCGACCGCACGGCCGAGGCCCTGGCCCGGTACGGCCTCACCGACGCCGGCTACCTGGTGGTCGGCTCGGACCTGCAACTGCTCGGCGTCGGCCTGCGCCGGCTCGCCGGCTGACCCCGACCCCGGAAAGGGAGCGCTGACATGCTCAACCCGCAGCTCTACGGCATCGCGGTGAACTGGGACGACATCCCGGCGACCGACGTGCGGCCCGGGGTGCGCCGCAAGGTGTACGCCACCGACGAGGTCGTGCTGGCCTGGCACGAACTGAGCGTGGGCATGACGCTCAACCCGCACCACCACGACGACTTCGACCAACTCGTGATGATCCTCGGCGGCCGGTGCAACTACTACGTCGACGGGGTGCCGCACCCGATGGGGGCGGGCTCGATGCTGCTCGTGCCGCGCGGCGCGGAGCACTACGTCGAGCCGACCGAGGGCCCCTGCATCAACCTGGACGTCTTCGCGCCGCCCCGGGCGGACTTCCTGGCGCACGCCTGGCGTCCCGGGCAGGGCTGAGGCCGCCGTGACCGACATCGTGGTGGTGGGCAGCCTCAACGTCGACGTGGTGGTGCCCCTGGCCGAGCTGCCCGCGCCCGGCCAGACCGTGCTCGGCGTCGCCGACCACCGGCGCGCCGGCGGCGGCAAGGGCGCCAACCAGGCGGTCGCCGCCGCCCGGCTGGGCCGCCGCGTCGCCATGGTCGGCGCGGTCGGCGACGACGCCGAGGGGGAGTGGCTCACCGGTCTGCTCGCCGCCGAGGGCGTGGACACGGCCGGGGTGCTGCGCGCGCCCCGCCCGACCGGTCAGGCGATCGTGCTGGTCACCGCCGACGGCGACAGCACCATCGCGGTCAGCTCCGGGGCGAACATGTGGCTCGCGCCGGAGCACCTCGCGCCGTCGTACGACCGGATCGCCTCGGCCCGCGCGGTGCTGTTGCAGCAGGAGGTCGCCGCCGAGGTGGTGGCCGCCGCGGTGGCCGCGGCGGGCGGCCTGGTGGTGCTCAACCCGGCCCCGGCCCGGCCGGTGGACGCGGCGACCCTGGCCCGGGTCGACATCCTGGTGCCGAACCGGGGCGAGCTGGCGGCCCTGGCCGGGGCCCCGGCGACGGCGTCCCCACCGGGCCCGGCGGAACTGCCCGCGCTGGCCCGGTCCCTCGGCACGCGGGGGCCGGTGGTGGTGACCCTCGGCGCGGACGGCGCGCTGGTGGTCACCGCGGACCGGGAATGGCTGGTGCCGGCCGAGCGCGTCGACGCGGTGGACGCCACCGGCGCGGGGGACACCTTCTGCGCGGCGCTGGCCGACGCGCTGCTCGACGGCGCGGCGATCGACGAGGCGGCCCGCTGGGCGAGCCGGGTGGCGGCGGTGACGGTGACCCGGCCGGGCGCGATGGCCGCCGCGCCCCGCCGCGCCGAGGTGCCGGCGGCCTCGTAGGGGCGGGGCCGCAGCGGCGCCCGGGGGTGGCGCCGCAGCCACCCCTGTCCTTTCCGGTGACGGCCACGGGGCGTGAGGGCCGCGTGGCGTTCGCCGGTGGGATTGCCGCCTTCACTGTCCGTGGCTGTCCTCCGGCCCCGGACGACATCGCGCGCTCACTTTGCTCTGCACCCATCCACGCAGCACCTCCGGCCACCGGCTGGTATTCGAGATGAGCGATGTCCGGGGGTGAACTGGCCCGTGACTGAGGGTCAACTGTCGCGTATGTGGGTGCAGAGCAAAGGGCTGAAGACGGCGATGCGGCACCACGGCGGCTTGTGACGACGTGTCACGCGCCGGGGCGGCCCGCTAGGGCCGGGTGGCTCCGCCAGCCCCGGCGGCGCTGCCGGGAGGCGGCCGGGCGGGCCGGGCTGGGCGGGCGGGCGGGCCGAAACCGGCTCGGAGGCCCGTCCCGTGCCCGCCCGCCGCCCGGCTCAGACGTGCGCCGGGAAGTCCGCCTTGCGGATCAGGCAGTGGATGCCCTTCACCCCGTCGACGACCTGGCTGACCTCGAAGTCGGCGGCGGCGCTCAGGTAGGCCAGGGCGGTCTGCGGCGGCATGCCCTGGGTGCGGGCGAGGAAGGCGACGGCGGCGCGGACGGCCCGGCGCATCGCCTCGTCGAGGTCGCTGTGCAGGCCGACGGGCAGCCAGTGGGTGGCGGTCTCGGCGAAGGGGCCGTCGGCGACCCCCAGGATCCCCGCCTGCGCCTGCGGCACGACCGACAGCCGCAGGGTGGCCCGCAGCGGCGCCTCCAGGGCGGTCAGCGCCACCTCGCCGTCGCCCTGGGCGTAGTGCGGGTCGCCGGCGTAGAAACCGGCCCCGGGCAACTGCACCGGCAGGTAGAGGGCGGAGCCGATCTGGAGCTCGTTGATGTCGAGGTTGCCGCCGAACGCGCCGGGCGGCACGGAGTGCACCGCGTCGTCGGTGTCCACCGCCACGCCCATCAGGCCGAGGAACGGGGCGAGGGGGAAGCGGGCGGCCCGTCCGTCGCCGTACGGCAGCGTCCCGTACAGCCGGCCGCCGCTGCTGACCACCTCGGTGAAGTGGCAGACGCTGCCGTACGCGCGGGGGACGTCGCCGCCCGCGCCGGTGTCGACCGGGGTGAGCGGGAACTCGCCGGGCAGCGCGCCGTAGCCGTGCCGGCTGCTGACGAAGCCGTACGGGGCCCGGACGAGCAGGTCGAGGACCTCGACGCGGAGCACGTCGCCCGGTTCGGCCCCGTCGACCGCGATGGGCCCGGTGACCACGTGCGGCCCGTCGGCGTCGTAGTCGTGGGCGACGTCGGAGGCGGCCAGGTCGCGGGCGTCGGCGAGGACCCCGTCGGCGGGCACGTCGAACTGCTTGAGGTACGCGACCGGGTCGCGGCCCTGGTCCTCCAGGATGCCCTCGTGGCTGAGCGTGTCGATCGTCACCGTCTCGCCCGAGCGGATCCGCAGCACGGGTTCGTGCCGGCGGGCGGGCAGCCGGCCCCACAGGCAGGTGTCGGGCGTGCTCGGCAGGTAGTGGGTTCCAGCGATCGGGCCTTCGTGCGGCTGGAGCATGGGATCCTCCGGGAGGGGTGACACCGGCTGGCGGTGCGATGGGTGGCGCGGCTGGTGACGCGGGGGCCGCCGGCGGGCGGCGGCAGATGGCGGTGGCGTGCGGCGGGTGTGCGGACCGCGGGTGCGCGGGCCGCGACGCAGCGGCCCGTACTCGCGGCGCAGCGGAGTGGCCGCGCCCTGTCGACGTTCGGCATCGTGGCCAACGAAACCGCCGTTGCGTGTTGCGTCCGTATTAACAGCGAGTAACCCGGTGCCGGAGTATCTCCTGCTCTTGACAGGTGGCGGGGCCGGATAGCAGCATCGTGGTGCGAGACGCTGTCTCGCATGACGTAGAAGGCGGTGAGGTGATGGCGCAGCAGACGCCGGTACGCCCGCTCGGTGCACCCGGTGACGGCGCGATGATCGACGAGGACTGGGAGGCGCTGCGGTTCCGCGTGCACCGCTCGGCGTACCGCGAGCCGGGTGTGTTCGCCGAGGAGATCGCGCGGATCTGGGGCCACACCTGGCTCTACCTCGGTCACGAGACGGAGATCCCGAAGGCGGGCGACTTCAAGACCCGCACGCTGGGCGGACGTCCGCTGATCTTCTGCCGCGACGCCGACGGCGAGGTGCGGGTCTTCTTCAACTCCTGCACCCACCGGGGCACCGTGCTGTGCCGGCACAGCGAGGGCAACACCAAGTTCTTCCAGTGCTTCTACCACGCCTGGGCGTTCAGCAACTCCGGCGAGCTGGCCGCGCTGCCCGGCGACGACGCGTACCCCGACGACCCGGCCTTCCGGGCGTCGATGGCCCTGCGTCAGGTGCCCCGCCTCCAGATCCACGAAGGCTTCGTCTTCATCGCCTTCGACCCCGACGTCCCCGACCTGCTGACCCACCTCGGCCCGGCGGCGCACTACATGTCGCTGACCGCCAAGATCGGCGAGCGCGGCATGACCACCCTGCCCGGGGTGCAGCTCTACAGCGTCAAGGGCAACTGGAAGCTGGCCGTCGAGAACGCCATGGACGGCTACCACTTCGCCCCCACGCACAACACGTTCGTCGGCTACCTGCGCGAGACCGGCTTCGCCGTCACCGACGACGACCAGTACGCCTACGACCTCGGCGGCGGCCACGGCCTGCTCGTCCTCACCGGACACAACGGCCGCATCGGCATGGTCTGGGAGCCCCGCTTCGGCGAGGAGGAGAAGGAGCGCACCGTCGCCAAGCGGCGCGAGATGGAGGCCCGCCTCGGGCCCGAGCTCGCCGCCGAGGTCTCCGACGCCAGCCGCATCCTGTTCGTCTTCCCCAACCTGCTGCTGTTCGACCTGGAGGCGCTGACCATCCGGCAGCTCGAACCGGTCGCCGCCGACCGCACCGACGTGCGGGCGTGGCAGTTCGTCGAGGTCGGCGAGCCGGAGTCGGTGCGCGCGCTGCGGATCAAGACGATGGTCAGCTTCGTCGGGCCGGGCGGCCTGGCCACCCCCGACGACATCGAGGCGTACGAGGCGGTGCAGCGCGGCATCGTCGCCACCGCCGACGCGGCCGACCCCGCCCACGACTGGAGCGACATGTCGCGCGGCATGGCCAACGAGAAGCAGGGCAACCAGGGGCGCTCGATCGACGAGGGCGCGATGCGCAGCTTCTGGCGGCACTGGGCGCACGTCGTCGGCGCGTCCACCAGCGTGGCCGGCGCGCCGCCGGCCGGCGCCCCGGCGAGCGGCCCGGCCGCCGCCAAGGCGGGGGAGTGAGCGCCGTGACGTCGACCAACGGCAGCCGTGGGGGAGTGGTGAGTGTGGAGTCGCGCGAGGTCACCCGCGCCGAGGTGGAGGAGTTCCTCTACCGCGAGGCCCAGCTGCTCGACGAGTGGCGCCTCGACGAGTGGTTCACCCTCTTCGAGCCCGGCGGCCGGCTGGAGGTGCCGACCACCGACTGGGCCGGCTGGGACGCCACCACCGCCGGATACTTCGTCGCCGACGACTACGAGCTGATCCGGGCCCGGGTCAAGCGGCTCAAGAGCCGCAAGGCGCACGCGGAGAACCCGCACTCGCGCACCCACCGGATGGTGTCCAACGTGATCCTGCTGGAGGCCGGCGCGGAGACCGTCTGGATCACCGCGAACTTCGTCATCCACCGCTACCGCGACGGCGGCGCCTACACCTACGTGGGCCGCTACGAGCACGTGCTCAAGGTCGAGCCCGACGGGCTGCGGTTCCGGGTGCGGCGGGCCGTGCCCGTGATGGAGTCCATGGACCCCGGCGCCCGACTCAGCTTCATCCTCTGAGCCGGCCGCCATGATCACCCACATGCTCGTGTTCCGCTTCCGCGACGACCTGCCGCCCGGCGCGGCCGAGTCCGTCCTGGCCGAGCTGGAAACGTTCCCGTCGCGGTACCCGGCGATGCGCAACTGGCGCAGCGGGGCCAACGTCAGCACCCGCGACGACACCATGAGCCACGGCTTCGTCGTGGAGTTCCCCACCGAGCAGGACCTGCTCGACTACCTGCACAGCGACTCGCACGAGCGGTTCGTCCGGGAACGCTGGCGTCCGGTCGTCGAGCGCCAGGCCATCGTCAGCTTCCCCACCGTGGGGGACCACCAGCACACCGAGAGGGGTAGCAGATGACCACCGAGGCCGCCGCCCGCCGCCGCGGGCCGTACGGCATGGAGTACGCCCGGATCGAGGTGCCGGACCTGGCCGCCTCCGTCGAGTTCCTCCAGTACCACGTCGGCCTGCAACTGGAGCAGCACGACGACGAGTACGCCTTCCTGCGCGCCGACATCGAGCACCACAGCATCGAGCTGGTCGCCGCGCCGCAGCGGGAGGTCTCCTGGACCACCGCGGTCGGCTTCAGCGTCGAGTCCGACGCGGTCCTCGACGACCTGCGGGAGCGGGTCACCGCGGCCGGGCACGAGGTGTTCGAGCTGGCCGACCGGGTCAAGGGCCTCGTCCAGCGCGGCTTCGCCGTCAAGGACCCCAACAGCCTGATCGTCGAGCTGTTCACCGAGTTCGCCGAGTACGCCGAGCCGCCGCTGATCGAGCTGCGCCCGCTGGACCTGGTGCACCCGTTCCTCGCCACCGACAAGTACGAGGAGACCCTGCGCTTCTACACCGAGGTGCTCGGCTTCCTCGTCTCCGACTACGTCGGCGACGTGACGGCCTTCCTGCGCAGCGAGGACCGCTACCACCACAGCCTGGCGATCCAGCGCAACAAGGAGTTCTACGTCGCGCACCTGTGCTTCATGATGAAGAGCTTCGACCACGTGATGCGCGGCCGGGCGCGCGCCCAGTACAAGCGGGTGCCCATCGCCTCGGACCTGGTCAACCACTCCGCGTCGACGTCGATCGCCTTCTACATGCACGACCCCGTGCACGGGCCGCGCTACGAGCTGTGCGACCGGCACCGGGTCTTCACCCCCGAGGAGCACGAGACCCACCGGGCCCGCCGCATGTCGGTGGACCCGCGCAACATCGACGTGTGGCGGCCCGCCGCCGACGACTGGGGCCGGTTCTGACCCCACCGCGTCTCGCCGCGCCGGCCGGGCCGGGCCAGCGACGCCGGCAGCGGTACGTCAGGGTGTCGCCGTCGCGGTGCAGCCGCATCCTCGACCACAGGTACGGCAGCCGCAGGCTCGCCCGTGCGACGAGCACCGGGACCAGCCGGGAGGCGTCGAGCGACCGGAACACCACGGCCCGCCGCCCGGCGTCGTCGACGGAGTAGAGCCGGACGTTGGTCTCCCAGAAGGTGCCGAGGTAGGGAATCCCCGGGCCCCGGCCGAGGCCCAGCCCGACCATCCGGAAGCCGACGAGGCCGACGTGGGCCGCCCCGTCGCCCACCCCATCCAGGCCATCCTCCTAGGACGCTCTGCGCGGCGTGGCCCCGCCCGCACCACCGCGCCGGCCACCGCGCCCGCTTACCGGGCCTCCGGCTCGGCGAACGTCTCGTGCAGCACCGAGACCAGCCGGGGGTTCGTCCAGTACGCCGAGTGCGTGTAGAGCTGGTCCGACAGCAGGTGCTCCACCCGCACGTCCCGGGGCGTGGCGCCGTCCGCCCAGCGGAACAGCCGGCTCGCGACGAAACCCAGCGGGTCCAGCGGATGCCACAGGTTCGCCCACCGGCCCAGCGAGTCCGGCAGCAGCACGGGCCCGCTGCCGTCGTACGGGGCGAGCTGGCCGCCGCGCGGGTCGAACAGGTGGAACAGCGGCCACTGGCAGCCGAACGTCACCAGCCCCGCCGTGCGTACCGGGTCGTCGCCGGTGGCCAGGTCCAGCGCGATGACCGCGCCGAGGCTGTGCCCGATCAGGTGCACCGGCTCCTCCCGCCCGGCGCGTTTCCCGGCGACGGCCGTGATCTGCTCGCGGATGCGGGCCCGGATCCGCTCGCCGTGGCGCTGGTAGACCAGCACGTCGCCGAGGGTGAGGGCGACGTACCGGGCACGGGCGATCCGGGCCCAGGTGTAGAAGCGTTCCCCGGCGGCGCCGACCGCCGCGCCGGCCACCCGGTCCAGCTCGGGCAGGCGGCGGCGGATGACGCGGCGGACCGTCCCCGGGTCGCGCACCTCGTGGCCGGCGTCGCCCACGGCATCCAGCGCCGCCGCCGCGAGCGCCGCGCCCACCTCGGCCAGCAGCGTCGGGTCGTCGGCGTGGCGCAGCCACCGGGTCCGGGGCCACTCCTGCGCGATCGCGTCCAGCACCTCGTCGGTGACGTCCGGCGGCGCGCCCCGCGACTCGACCAGCGGCGGGTCCAGCGTCTGCCGGGCCCGCGCCCGGACCAGCTCCAGCCGCTGCGCGGGGGCCAACGGGACCGGGCCGGCCAGCCCCAGGCCGGCGTCGTCGGTGGCCGGCGGCGGCTCGCCGTCGCGGACGTCCCAGGGCTGCCCGGGGCCGGGCGGCATGGCCAGCTCGACCCCGAGGGTGGACGAGCCGAGGTCGCCCCAGTAGGCGGAGTGCATCGTCCACCGGTCGAGGGCGGCGGCGCTCAGCTCCGCCACCCGGCCGGCGACCACCTGCGGGTCGCGGTTGGCGATGCCGTGGATCACGAAGACGGGCCGGTTGTCGCTCATGCGGTCGCTCCTGTCAGGACGGTGGCCTGCGGATCGCCGTAGACGGCGTAGGCCAGGCCGGTCGGGTCGGCGGGGTCGGCGAGCAGCTCCCGGCGGGCGGCGAAGGACGCGGCGGCCAGCGGCGCGCCCCCACGCAGCTCGGCGTAGAACCGGTCGGCGTAGCGGTGCGCCGATTCGGTGCGTACGGCCCAGGTGGAGCCGACGAACGCGCCCGCGCCGGCGCGGACGAACTCGTTGGCCCAGCCGCCCATCAGGGTGTCGTACGAGCCGCCGTCGACGCTGCGGCAGGCGTTGAAGAACACCAGCGGGCAGCGGGCGCGCAGGCTGCCCCGGCCGGCGGCCCGGGCCAGCGCGACGGGGCGGAACCGGCCGTCGTCCATCGCCACGCCGCCGTCGGAGTCCGCCCCGGGATGGTCCTGGTGGCAGGCGAGGTGCAGCAGGCCGAAGTCGCCCCGTTCGATGCGGCGCAGGAGTTCCTGGGTCGACGTGACCAGGGCGCCGGGGGCGTCGAGGCGGGCGTTGACCTCCCGGATCTCGGCCACCGCGTCGGTGGGCGGGTTGCGGCCGTGCACGAAGACCGCGTCGGTCAGCGCCAGCGACCGGGCGGGGGAGTGTCCGCCGGCCTGCCGCATCACCGCCAGCCGCTCGGCGGGGAACTCGTCCCACGTGGGCGGCAGGAGCAGCTCCCACGGCAGCTCGCTGACGTCGCTGCAGATGGTCAGGCCGGTGGCCGTGGCCAGCCGGGACTCGACCTCGCGGCCGATCTCCGGCGGCAGCGCCCGCCACAGCAGCGTGCCGTACCCGGCGAGTTCGCCCCGCACGGCGGCGGGCCGTCCGCCGGTGCCCCGGGCCGCCGCGTTGACGGTGCGCAGCAGGTCCGCGAGCAGCCCCCGGGGAATCGACTGGGCTGTGGCGGCGGGGCCGTCGCGGCCGACGAGCCGGAAGACGTAGCCGTCGCGGTGGCGGTCGACCTGGAGCGCCACCTCGCCGGGCCGGGGGGTGAGGTGCTCGACGTGCGCGGCGAGGCGGTGCGGCGGCGCGTACGACGCCGAGTCGGCGACCAGGATCGTGCGGACGGTCGCGGCGACCTGGCTGCCGCCGCCGTCGAGGAAGGCCCGGACGGTGACCTCGTGCCGGCCCTCCTCGGCGGCGCGGAGCACGAACACGACGCCGTCGGGGTCGTCGCCGGGATGGACCCGCACGACGTGGACGGCGTCCGATTCGATCGACAGGGTCGGCGAGGCGACCGTGACCAGCACGTCGACCCCCCGGTCGGGGATGGGGAACGGCCGGGTGGGGACGCTGTCGGGGCCGCCGTCGCGGCTGATCGTCACGTGCAGCGGGAACCGGGTGCCGGTGCGGGCCTGGCGGGGCAGGGACGTGGTCAGGTAGCGCGCCGGCGGTGCGCTGCCGGGTTCCGCGCGGAAGCGGCTCTCGGCGGCGCGTACCGTCTCCATCGCCCACCGTTCCAGGGTGGGGTCGCCGCGCAGGGCGCGGGCGATGGCCAGGTCCGCCAGCGGCCCCGGGGGCCGGGCCAGGGCCTCGGCCAGCAGCTTGTCGATGCGCGTGGCCGCCTCCGCGTCGGCGACGAGCTCGCCGAGGCGGGCGCGGGCCTGCTCGGCGACCCAGCGCAGGGTCCAGGTGTCGTCGGGCACCGCTCACGCCCCCGTGAACGCGAAGGCCGCCCACACCGACGGCGCGGACCACGGGCGGGAGTCACCGCTGCCGCTGCGGAACACCTGCGGCAGCAGCGCCTCGGCGGCGTCGACCGGGAGCCACGCCTCGCCCGCGTCGAGGGCCCGGGCCCAGCGGTCCTCCAGCTCCGCCGGGGTCACGTCGCGCAGCCACCGCTGGGCACCGGCCAGCGCCTCGGCGGGCGGGGCGGTGTCGTCGGCGCGCCAGCGCCGGTAGAACTCGGTCATGAACAGGGCGGTGGCGTGGTCGTCAACGGGCCACATCGACGCCAGCACGCCCGCGACGCCCGCCTGCACGAGGCCCGCCGGCAGGGAGATCACCTCGTCGGGCAGGTCGAGGCCGGGCAGGAAAGTCTCGCACGCCGACAGCACCGCCAGGCGCGTGCGCAGCCGCAGCGGCAGCACGTCGGCCAGCCGCAGCCGGGCCTCGCCGGCCAGCCGCAGGGCGCTGCGCAGCGGGTCCCGCTGGTCGGCGGCGCCGTGGCAGCCGAAGTGGGCGACCCGGGCGGCGGGCAGCTCCGCGCGGACCCGGGCGACGGTCGCGTCGGGCCAGGTGAGCGTGGTGACGGGGCCGTCGAACGCGGCTGCGGCTGCGGCCCCCTCCCACCGGGCGTAGGACAGCTGCGGGTCGACGACGACGAGCAGGCCCCCGTCGGGTGCGGCGGCGGCCCGCCGCCGGCTCGCGGCCAGCGCCCTGGCGTTCGGCACGTAGCTGAGGGCGAGCGCGTCGGCGAGGTAGCCGAAGCCCGTGGGCCGGGTGGCGTCGGCGTGCCGGGCGGCGTGCAGGGGCAGCAGCCCGACCAGGCCGCACGGCACCACCGACGCCCGCGCCTCGCCGGCCAGCTCGGTCAGCAGGGGCCCGGCGACGGCCTCCCACAGCCAGTCGCACAGCTGCGCCAGGTGCCGGTCCCAGGCGGCCCGGCGGGAGGCGGGGGCGTCGGCGGTGGGGAAGTGCTCGCGGTGCCGTTCGGCCCACTCGTGCACCCGGGCCGCCCGCAGGTGCGGCAGCGGCACGTCGACGATGTCCGCGCCCCGCACGACGAGCGCGAGGCCGGTGTCGTCGGCCGGTGTCACGTACACCAGGGGGTGGTCGGCCGCGCCCGTGACGTCGCCGATCTCGACGGGGGCGAGGAACTGCTCGTAGCCGGGGATCTGCTGGATCTCCCCGATGGCCGCCCGCAGTTCGGCGTGGGCGGCCCGCAGCTCGTCGTAGAGCGCGTCTGGACGCTGCCCGCCATCATGGACCGCGTGCGGCGAATCCTGTCGAAGGTCCGTCATCAACCCCTCGTTCCGTACGTCGTCACGGTTGCCGTCTTCGTTGCCGGGTGGGTCATCTGGCGGTCCGACCTGGAGACCGCGGACCGGGTGGCGAGCGTCGGCAGCTTCACGGTCGCGGCGGCGACGCTGCTGATCGCCGTGTGGGGTGGTCGTGCGCGCCGGCCCGCGCGGTCCCTCGACGAGCACCAGGGCGCGCTGCGGGCCGCCGTGCGCCAGCAGTGGCGGGTGGAGGAGGCGCTGCGTCGGGTGCAGGACCCGGTGCCGATCCCCGTGCGGTGGGAGGCGCTTCCCGCCGGGCTGGGCGGCCAGGACCACTGGGCGAACGTCGGGCTGGCGGCGGCCGGCGCGGTGGCGGTGGAGGTGGCCGTCGCCGGGCGGCTGCCGGAGGTCGCGGCCGTGTTCCGCCGGGTCCCGTCGCGGCGGCTGGTGGTGCTGGGGCCGGCCGGCGGCGGCAAGTCGGTGCTGCTGATCCGGCTGGTGCTGGACCTGATCGCCGACGGTGGGCCGGGCGAGCCGGTGCCGGTGCTGCTGTCGGTGACGTCCTGGGACCCGGGCCGTGCGGGCTTCGCCGACTGGCTGGTGGCCCGCCTGGCCGCCGAATATCCGGCGTTGGCCGCCGGGCATCCGGACTTCGGCACGGTGGCGGCGGCCCTGCTCGCCGAGGAGCGGGTCCTGCCGGTGCTGGACGGTCTCGACGAGCTGCCGGCGGCGGCGCGCCCGGCGGCGCTGCTCGCCCTCAACGCCGCGTCGCCCGCGCTGCCGGGCCTCGTGGTGGCGAGCCGGACCACGCAGTACCTGGACGCGGTGCGCGGCGGCGACGTGCTCACCGGCGCGGCCGTGGTGCGGCTGTCGCCGCTGGAGGTGGCGGACCTGGCGGCTTACCTGCCGCGTACCGCCAGGCCCTCCGGCCCGGCCGCGGTGACCGGGTGGGAGCCGGTGCTGGCCCGGCTCGCCGCCGCGCCCGCCGACGACCGGGCCCGGCTCGTCGCCCGTGTGCTCGCCACGCCGCTGATGACGTCGCTGGCCCGCGCCGCCTACAGCGACACCGGGGCCGACCCGGCGGCGCTGTTGGAGCCGGGCCGGTTCGGCACGGCCGACGACCTGGCCGGGCACCTGCTGGACCGGGCCGTTCCGGTCGCCTACAGCGAGCACGCTGGCGGGGCGGCCCGGACGGCGGCCCGGGTCGTGCCCTGGCTGGCCTGGCTGGCGGCGCACGCCGGGCCGGACATCGCCTGGTGGCGGCTGTCCGCCGTGCCGCCGCGCGCCGTGCCGGCCGTGGTCGGTGGCGTGTTCGGCGCGGTGGCCCTGGGCGTGGTGGCCGGGTCCTTCGGGGGTGGTGTCGCGGGGGGCGTCGGCGCGGTGGTGGGCGCCGTCGCCAGCGGGTTCGTGATGGTCCGCCAGCCGCTGGTGCCCACCGGGCTGCCGGCCGACGACGGCGGCGGGGCCGGCTGGCACCGGCAGGCGGCCCGCCTGCTGCGCACCGGCGGCGTCCCGGCGGGCCTGCCGAGTCCCGGCCGTGGCGTGGTCACGCCCGGGCTGGTCGGTTGGGTGACCGGTGGGGCGGCGCTCGTCGCCGCCGGGTGGCTGGCCGCCGGGGGCGCGGGGGCCGTCGCGGCGGCCGGGGCGCTGCTGCTGGCGCTGTTCCTGGACGCCTGGCTGGACGTGCCGACCGACGTGACGGCCGCGGCGGGCCCGCTGGCGGTGCTGCGCGCCGACCGGCGCACGGCGCTGGCGAAGGCCGTCGTGCGCGGCGGCATCCTCGGCGTCACCACGGCGGCCCTGATCGGCGCGGGCACCGGGCTCGCGGTCGCCGCCGCGACCGCCGGGGCGAGCGTGCTGTTCACGGCGTGGGGCCGCTTCGGGGTGGCGCGGGCGTGGTTCGCGGCGCGGGGTGAGCTGCCGTGGCGGCTGCTGGCGTTCCTGGACGACGCGCACCGGCGCGGCGTCCTGCGCCAGATCGGCGGCGTCTACCAGTTCCGCCACGCCCGCCTGCGGGAACGCCTGCTCACCCAGGGCGCGGAGCGCCTGTCCGCCCCGGGCGCGTGACGCCTGCTCACGCACGGGGCAGGACGTCGACGACGACGGCGGTGAGGTTGTCGGTGGCCCCGGCGGCGTAGACCTCGTCGCGCAGCGTCTCGACCAGCGCCCGGGGGTCGGCGGTGCGGCAGATGGCGCGCAGACGCCGCTCGTCGAGCTGACCGTGGACGCCGTCGGTGCACAGCAGGAAGCGGACGCCGGCCGGGTCCAGCGCGGCCAGGGCGACGTGCGGCGCGAGGGGGGCGTCGGGCGGGTCGCCGAGGCACTGGGTGACCGTCGACCCGTCCGGGCCGGCGTCGTCGACGCTGAGCTGCTCCAGGTAGCCGTCGGTGATCCGGTAGGCGCGGCTGTCGCCGACGTTGAACACGTACGCGCCGTCGCCGGTGAGCAGGACGCCCGCGATGGTGGTCCGCATGCCGGCGGTGCCGGGTTGCCGGGCGGCCGTGTCGTGCAGGGCGTGGCCGATGGCGACGATCCCGTCGTGCACGGCGCGGGGCGAGTCCCAGGCGATGTAGCGGTTGGCGAGGTCGGCGGCGGCGAGCCGGCTGGCCAGTTCGCCGGCGCGGTGCCCGCCGAGGCCGTCGGCGACGGCGCACGCCAGGGGCGGGGTCCAGGCGGTGGTGAGGTCGGTGACGCGGGCGCGCGGGGACTGGCTGATCCAGTCGAGGACGAGGACGGCGTCCTCGTTGCCGGCCCGGACGGCGCCGCGGGCGGTGACGGCGCAGACCCGTACCGCCGCGAAGGCCCGTGGGTCGGGCGGGGGTGTGGTCATGGGGTTCCTCCGGTGCGGCGCACCCGGGCCCGTACGGTGCTGGCCAGGCGCAGCTCGTCGCCGTCGAAGAGGCGCTGGCGGGTGTGCGGGTCCAGGCGGCGGTCGTTGACGTAGGTGCCGTTGGTGGAGCCGAGGTCCTGCACGTACAGCTCGCCGTGCTCGACCCAGAGCAGCGCGTGCTGCCGGGACACGTTGTGGTGCGCGGCCAGCCGGGCGGCGATGTCGCCGAGGTCGTCGGCGCGGCCGATGCGGACCTCGGCGCGGCCGACGCCGACCGGCCCGAACGGGAACTCCAGCCGGTACGCCGTGGTGTCCGGCGGCGCGTCGCGGGTGGTGGCGGGCGCGCCGGGGCCGGCGGGCCGGTCGGTGGTGTCCTGCCGGCCCGGCGGCCACGCGGGCGGGGGCTCGCCGGCCCAGGTGCCGGCCTCGGTGGCCATCGCGCCGAGGTCGTGCAGGGGGCACCGGCCGTCGGCGTCGAGTTGGTTGCCGCAGCCGGGGATGGGGCACACCTGCCCGGCGGCCGGGTCCGGCGTCGCGGACTCCGGCACGAGGAACTCCATGCAGGTGGGGCAGAACGCGCCGCCGGCCGGCTGCGGCCCGTGGTTCGGGCAGATCAGGGCCGCCATGACACTCCTT
This sequence comes from Micromonospora sp. NPDC002575, assembly GCF_042889525.1. Classification (NCBI taxonomy): domain Bacteria; kingdom Bacillati; phylum Actinomycetota; class Actinomycetes; order Micromonosporales; family Micromonosporaceae; genus Micromonospora; species Micromonospora sp. NPDC002575. The sequence goes on from NZ_JBIARA010000016.1 coordinate 74,361, forward strand.
CCAGCCGGATGCCCTGGGCCTCCAGGCCGCGCTGGACGCGGGCGAGGTCGCCGCGGCCGGGGATGCCGACGAGCCAGACCCGGTCGTCGTCGACCTGGAGTTGCAGCTCGGGCCGGTCGCGGCGGGCGTCGACCCACGGCGCGTAGCGGCGTCGGCCCAGCGGCGTGCACGGCACCAGGCGCTGGTTGGCCGAGCCGCGCCACACGAGATCCGTCGGTTCCCCGGCGCGGTAGGGGCCGGTGATCAGGGCGTCGATCATGGGGTACGCCCCGGGGCAGCGGGCCCGGAACTCGTCGAGCTCGACGCCGGTGTAGCACAGCACGTCCCAGTCGTGCCCGGCGTCGAGCGCGCGGAGCCCGGTGAGCAGCGCGGCGAGCGCCTCGGGTTGCTCCGACGGTTCGCCGCCGGTGACGGTGACGCCGGTGAGGCCGGCCGGGTCGAGGGCGGCGACCCGGCCGAGCACGTCGTCGACGTCGACGACGTGGCGGGGCTCGGCGACCCAGGTGTCGCGGGAGACGCAGCCGGGGCAGCCGATGGCGCAGCCCTGCACCCAGATGCCGACGCGGCGGCCCGGCCCGAGGGTGGTGACCGGGTGGTGCAGCCGGGACAGTCGCAGCCTCACTCCATCACCAGCTCGCGGTTCTGGCCGTCCTGGGCGATCGCGGCGACGCGCAGCGTCTGCCCGGGCGCGGGCGGGTTGGCGAAGACCTCCCGGGCGAGCGGGTTGACCAGGATGCTCTCGATGGCCGACACGATGCCCCGGCCGCCGTTGGACAGGTCGAACGTGGCTTCCTTGCGCAGCTCGTCGCGGGCGTCGTCGCTGAACTCCAGCGTCGCCCCGTACGCGCGGTGCACGGCCTCGGCGACCCGGCCGATCGCCCGGTCGGCGATCTCCACCGCCACCTCGGGGCGCAGGAAGTCGAAGACGACGATGCTCTGCTGCACCCGGTTGAACAGCTCGGGCCGGCGCAGCAGGTGCCGGAAGAACACCTCGATGTAGTGGCGCACGCCCTGCTCGATGTCGGGCAGTTCCTGGGCGGGGGTGACGTTCTCCTTCGGCTTGCCGTCCTCGTCCTGGATGACGATCCCCAGGTTGGTGGTGAAGACGATGAGCGCCTCGGTGAAGTAGACGGTGCCGCCCCGGCCGTCGGTGAGCCGGCCGTCGTCGAGGATCTGGAGGAACTTGTCGAGCAGGCGGGGGTGCGCCTTTTCGATCTCGTCGAACAGCACCACCCGGAACGGCTGCTGCCGGATGCCGTTGGTCAGCTCGCCGCCCGCGTCGTGGCCGATGAACCCCGGCGGCGCGCCGATCAGCCGAGCCTCGGTGTGTTCGGCGGCGAACTCGCTCATGTCGAAGCGCAGGTAGGCGTTCTCGTCGCCGAACAGCAGCGCGGCCAGCGCCTTGGCCAACTCGGTCTTGCCCACGCCGGTGGGGCCGGCGAAGAACAGCACGCCGCGGGGTTTGCTGCGCCCGCCGGTGTGCGCGCCGGCCAGGCCGGTCGCGGAGCGGGCCAGGATGTCCAGCACCCGGCGGACGGCGTCGGGCTGCCCCAGCACCCGGTGGCTCAGCTCCTCCTGCGCGGTGGTGAGCCGTTCCCGCAGCCCGGCGCTCTGCCACGGGTTGTCCGGCACGCCCACCCGGAACGCGCGGACGGCGTCGTCGACGCGGGGGCCGGGGATGCCGGCGGCGGTGGCGAGGCGCACCACGTCGCGCATGCTGCGCAGCCGCATGCCGTGGCTGGCCTCGGCGAACCGGCGGGCCACGGCCCACCGCTCGTCGGTGTCCTGCGGCATCCCGGGCAGCGTCGCGACCAGGTCGTTGGCCGTCTGGAGGCGGGCCGCCAGGTCGGGTTCGGGGATCGCGGTGATCCGCAGGGTGTGGTTGCCGGTGGCGAACCACGAGGGCAGGTCGTGCTCGCGGTCGAGCACCCAGAAGACGGTGTTGTAGCCGCTGCCGACGGGGGTGGCGCGGTAGGCGAGCCGGTCGGCGGTGGCGAGGAAGAGGCGTTCCTCCGGGGAGAGCAGCTCGCCGGTGAACAGCCGGGCCGCGTCGACCAGGGCCAGCGCCACGGGCGGGCCGGCGGCGCGCCGCCGGGGCATGTCCACCACCGCGCCGAGCAGGTCGCGCACCTGGGCCAGGTGCAGCGGGCGGTTCGGTTCGACGTCGGCGTCGCGCAGCACGGCCTGGGCCGCCGCCGCGCCGCCGTCGGGTAGCTGCGCGGCGACCTCCACGCCGACGCCGCTGGAGTACGTCAGCAGCGCGGCGTAGCCCCGGGCCCGGGCGACGCTCCACAGCGCCTCGACCAGGCCCATGAACCGGACGACGCCCGCGCGTTCCGGGTCGGGCAGCCGGTAGAGGTCGCGGACGTTGCCGGTGAGCAGGACCTGCGGGTGCGCGCAGAGCGCGAGGCTCACCTCGCGCAGCCACGCCGGCTGCTGGGCCGTCTCGTCGGTCGGCGGTGTGGTCACAGCCCCTGCCCCCTCTGCTGCCCGGCGGCCCGGTGGGCCTGGGCCGGGATCATCTCGTCGGCGACGATTTGCACGGCCTGCCGGCCCGGGTCGACCTGTCCGAACTGGTCGAGGGGGATGCCGGCGCGGCGCACCCGCCGCTTGATCACCTCGTAGTCGTCGCAGAACTTCCGTTCCGCGTCGGCGTCGTCAAAGCGGGCGGCCCGGGCGCCGCCGGCGCGGACCACCTGGGTGCGGATCACCGGGTCGTCCCGGTCGAGCAGCACCTTCACGCCGTAGCCGGTGTCGCCGTCCATCGCCGCGTACGCCACCCCGGTGCCGGCCAGGGCCGTGTCGAAGCCGTCGCCGACGCGGTAGCCCAGGTCGGTCAGGCCGACCCGGACGGCGTCGGCCACGGCCTTGCGGCGGCGGGCCCGGTCGGCCTGCGCGACGACCTCGTCGGCCTCGGCCCGCAGCCCGTCGGGGACGTGGTCGGCGCGGTCGGCGACGAGCCGGGCCACCCGCCTGCGCAGCCGGGCCGCCGCCTCGCCGGGCACGGTCTCCAGCGGGGCGGCGATGGTGAGCAGGTCGCGGCGGGCGAGCGCGACGCGTTCCTCGGCCCGCTGCTGGGCGGTCACCCGCTCCTCCAGGTCGCGCAGCAGCAGGTGGGCGCGGCTGGCGGGGGCCCCGGCGGCGATCTCGGCGACCGCCGCGGCGCACGGCGCGCGGACCTCGTCGGGCGTGGCGGCGGGCAGCCGGGACAGCAGCTCGGCGGCCCGGGTGGCGCGGGCCCGGAGCCGCTCCTGCGCCGCCGCGTCGTCACGCGCCCGGGCCCGGGCCGCCGCGTCGTCGCGCTGGCGGGGGTCCGGCCCGGCGTCGGTGCGCTCGTCCCACTGCCGGCGCGGCCGGGCCGGCCGCGTCGCCCCGGTGGTCGGGGCGGCGAGCAGGCCGCTGACGTCCTGCCGGGAGGCGGCGAGGACCTCGGTGCGCAGCCGCTCCCGTTCGCGGCCGACCAGCAGGGCGACGTCGGCGGTCGCGGCGGCGATCCGGCGCGGGGAGTGGTGGGGGCGGGCCCGGGCGCCGGCGGCGACCCGGCTGATCCGGCTGCCGTAGACCGACCGGTACGCCTCGGCCTCGGCGCGCAGCGCCTCCAACTCGCCCCGGACCTGCACGAACTGCTGCCACTGGGCCCGCTGCTCGCGGGCGAGACGCTCGGCTGCCGTCTCCACGACGTACCGGGCGCCGGTGATCCCGCTCATCGCGGCCTCCTCACCATCACGACCTCACCGACGTTCACACCAACCACCACACCCGGGTGGGTTCGGGCAGCAGCGGCACCGTCCATCCCTGCCACACGTAGACCGGTTGCAGCAGGTACAGCGCGGCCACCAGCGCGATCACCGTGCCGCGCACGACCCTCGGGAGGCGGCCGGACAGCCGCCCGCCCTCGGTGCGGTAGGCGCGGGCGGCCAGCCGCCGGCCGAGCCACAGCGCCAGCAGCAGGCCCATGCCGGCCACGTACGGGTAGGCGTCGCCGTAGCCGGTGGCCAGGTCGGTCAGCCAGGTCCGTACGCCGGTGTCGAGCACCACCGGGAACTGGAGGAACATCGCGTACGTGCCGTTGTCGGCGGTGAGCAGCACCCAGACCGCCGCCCCGGCGGCCCAGCAGAGCCGGCGGGCCCGGCGCAGGCCGGCCTCCGCGTCGGCGGGGCAGATCACCAGGCAGGCCAGCAACGCCAGCAGGGGCAGCGCGATCGCGGTCTGCACGGCGGCGACGCGGGTGAGCATCACCGCCGGCCGCGCCCACGCGTCGGGGAACGCCCCAAGGGTCCAGAACGCGGCGGCGGCGAACGTGGTGAGATAGCCGATCGTGACCGCGAGCAGGTAGTTCACGGCGTCCCGCCAGGCGTTGCGCAGCGCGGCGGCCCGCGCCGGGGGCACCCAGCCGGTGCGGGCGGCGCCGGCGTTGCGTTCCCGCTGCCTGGCCTCGGCGGCGCGGGCCTTCTCCTCGGCCACCCGCGCGGTGGCCAGCGGGATCAGCGCGGCGGCGAGCGCGGCGGCGGCGACCTGCCGGTCGTCGCCGGCGGAGCCGGCCTCCTCGCGCAGCCGCTCCCACCAGCCGCAGCGGCGCGCGGCCTTCTGCTTGCCGAGCGTCGGGCGCAGCCGGCCGCCGTGGTCGGGGTCGACGAGCAGCCGCAGCGCGACGGCCCGGGCGACCGGCAGCGCCTGGTCCAGCTCCGTGGGCGCGCCGCGCGGCCCGCCGCCCGTGGCCCCGGCGGCCAGCTCGCCCGCGAGCTGACCGGCGCGGGCCTCGACGGCCGAGGTGACCCGGGCGAGCCGTTCGGCGGCGTCGGCGAGGACCGCGCAGGGGCCGTCGGCGCAGCCGGGGTGCGCCCGGCAGCGGTGCCGGGCCAGGGCCCGCAGCAGTTGGGCGTCGAGCCGGGCGACGATCCCGGCGGCGGCCGGTTCGCCGGCGGCGGCGCGCCCGGCCAGGCCGGCGAGGCCGGGCCCGTCGGCGGGTTCGTCGGCGAAGACGGCCGGCAGCTCCGGCGCGACGTGGGAGACGAAGCGGACGACCCGGGCGGCGGCGTCGTCGCGCCCGGCGGCCTTCGACTTCATCAGGTTGGTCGGCAGGTCGAGCCGGGGGAAGTTGTCGCGCAGCCAGTCGTCGAGGTCGAGCTGGCTCTCCCGGCGGCGGAACAGCTCCACGGCGGCCCGCCAGTTCTCGGACATCGCCACGCCCACCTCCTCCGGGGTCCGGCAGAGCCGCCCGGCCAGCTCGAACGGGGGCGCCGGCCGCTGCGCCGGTTCCGGTTCGGGGTCGGGGTCGTCGACGGCGGGCGTCTCGCCGGCCAGCCAGGCCCGCACCTGCTCCGCGCCCCAGCGCAGCTCGGGCGCCCGGGTCAGCAGGCCCCGGCACAGCAGCAGCCAGCCCGGGTCGGTGACGCCGCTGAGGTCGACGCCGTGGGTGGCGATGTGCGCGAAGATGGTCCGCTCGTTGGCGGTGTCGCCGCCCACGCCGCTGTTGGGGTTGCGGCCGGTGAGCAACTCGACGACGAGGACCCCGAGCGACCACCAGTCCTGCGCGGGCTCCTGGCTCTTCTGCCACCACGTCTCCGGGGCCTGGTAGGCGGGGGTGCCCGCCCGGCCGGTGCTGCGCCGGGTGGCCCGCAGCTCGGCGACCAGGCCGAAGTCGCAGAGCACCAGTTCCAGCGGGTCCAGCGAGCGGACCAGCACGTTCTCCGGCTTGACGTCGCGGTGGGCGATGCCGGTGGCGTCGCCGTGGCGCAGCCGCCCGTGCAGGTAGGCCAGGGCGTCGGTGACCTCCGCGACGACCCGGCGCACCTGCTGCGGCGGGAGCGGGCCGCCGTGGGCGTCGGCCAGCGCGGCCAGCGAGCCGTGCGGCAGGTATTCCAGCACCTCCCAGCTGGTGGGGGTGCCGTACCGGTTGACCTCGGTGCCGTAGTCGAGCATCCGGACCACGTGCCGTTCGTCGGCGGTGCGCAGCGCGTCGAGCAGCCGCGGGTCCGGTCGCACGGAGGTGGGGTAGACCTTCGCCACCCGGGTCAGGCCGGTGGCCCGCTCCTCGACCAGCATGACCAGGTGCGCCTCCCCGCCGGTGGCCAGGTGGCGGACCGGGCTGAACCGCGCCGACACGCCCTGCGGCAGGCCGCTGTCGTCGCCGGTCGCCGGGGCGGCCGGGGTCGCCGGCGGCGTCTCCCGGGTGGTGGCCGCGGCGACGCCCGGCGTCGGGTCGGCGGTGGTGGGCGCGGCCTGCCGGCCCGGGCCCTCCCGCCGGGTGGGTACGTCGCTCACACCCGTTCCTCCCCCGTCTGTTCCTCCTCCGTGGACGCCCCGTCGGACGCCCCGTCCTCCCGCGTCGACGCCTCGCGTTGCGCCCGGTCCTCCAGCTCGGTCAGCCGGTCCACCGCCCGGCGGTAGCGCTCGCGCACCGGGGCGTGCTCCGCGCCGGTGAGGCCGACGAGGTCCCGCTCCAGCGCGGCCGACAGCAGCACGGCCCGGCCCGACTCCAGGGCCACGGCGGCCTCCGGCAGCCGTCGGCGGCGGGTCAGCGCGTGCGCGGCCCGACCCACCAGGCCGCGGGTGCGCCGGCGCAGGACCAGTTCGCCGTACGCGCGGCTGAGCTGGGCGCGGGCCATCTGGTTGAGCGCCCGCAGGGTCAGCAGGTACGCCTCGGCGGCGTCGCCCGTGCGCCCGTGCCGCCAGGACCACTCGGCCCAGTACAGGGCGGTGTCGTACGCCCACACCAGGCTCAGCTCCCCGATCGCCGCCGTCGCCCGGCGGGAGGCGTCGGCGGCGTGCAGCAGGTCCTCGGTGGACCCGGTCGCCTCGGCGCGCACGTGCAGGGCGGCGGCGACCCGGGAACTGGCCACCGCGTGCTGCAACGACGTCGGCGGCAGCCGGTCGCGGTGCGCGGTGAGCAGGGCCAGCGCCTCGTCGACCTCGTCCGCGTCGCCGACGAGCATGCCCCGCGCGAGCAGCGCCTCGGCCAGCGGGACGCGGGCGGCGTTGCGCATGGCCGGGCTGAGGCTGCTGCCGCCGGCGCCCCGGCGCAGCAGCCGGACCGCCTCGTCGAGCGCCTGCGGGTCGGGCCGCTCGGGGCGGTAGGCGTCCAGCTTGCAGACGCCCAGCACCAGCCGGGCCTGGTCCTGGCTGCCGCCGCCCGCGGCGAGCGCCTCGGTCGCCAGCTCCTGTGCCCGCAGCCGGTCGACGCCCGCCGAGGGGTCCTCGGACAGGCCCTTCGTCCTGGCCCGTAGCTGGTAGCACTGGGCCAGCGTGACGAGCTGCGTCGCCGGGTCGGGCTCGTACCGGTCGGGGGCGGCCAGCTCGGCCTCCAACGCGGCGATCTGCGCGTCGAGCGCCTGCAGGTCGCCGGAGGAACCCAGCCGCCCGCCGGCCCGGATCGCGCCGGCCGTGCTGCCGAGCAGCCCGGTCGCCACGGGGAAGGGCACGTCGTCGCCGATCGAGACCTGCTCGGCCATGGCCATCGGGTCCGCCGACTCGCCCTGGACGAGGCCCCGTTGCAACGCGCGGACCTGGTGCAGCATGCCCGCCATGGAGGTCGTCTGCGGCGACAGCCGCTCCGCCTCGGCGAGCAGGGCGACGATCCGCTGCTCGGCCTCCTCGTCGGCGGGCCCGCCACCCTGCCGGCTGTTGTGGGCGAGCGCCAAATGGAAGCGCGCCATGCCGGCCATGGTGGCCATGACCGCCGTGTGCTGCGGGTTCGGCCGGTCCCGGGCGGCCTCCCCGTCGAGGACGGGCATCGCCCGTTCCAGCCGCTCGACGGCCGCCGTCAGGTCCTCCTCCCGCCGGTGGCGCAGGTAGCGCGGGAGCAGCAGGGCGGCGGTCATGAAGTCGATGGCGGCGTGTTCCCCGCTGCCCGGGCGCACGGTCCGCTGGGCGGCGACGAGCACCGCGAACGCCTCCTGTTCGTCGTCGGGCCGGGCGCGCATGCCGAGCAGCGACGCGAGCCGGATCGCGACCAGCCGCGCCTCCGGCCGGGCCCTCGGCACCAGCTCCCGCGCGGCCCGCACCGCGTCGATCGCGCTATTCAGGTCGGCCGCCGAATTGGTGCACAGGAATCGGCCCTGCAATGCGTCGCAAAGCCTCCACAGCAACGCGACTCGCTCGGCGGCGGAACGCCTTCCGGCAACCGCTAGTTGATCTTCGGCGGCGCGCACTGCGGCATCGACCTGATGGCAGGGAATGTGCCCCATCGGTTGCAGCATGAATCATCCGAACGGTTGGCATGGAGAGAGGCGTGCGGCGCTTCGGCCGTGCCAGCGTGGCAGTCCGATATTCGATTCGTCAATGCCCTTCCCGCGGAGAATCTGACGAAATCCGCATCCGGTGTCGCGGCCGGCCGCTCGTGTCCGCCGATATGCCGACTGTCCGGCGCGGACGCGACGTGCCATCGTCGGGACGTGGGGCAGACGGGGGCGCTGACGCAGCAGGCGGCGGCACGGGTGAACGTGCTGCTGATCTGGGCGGCCGGCTGCCTGCGGGCGGTGCAGCTCGCCGTCTGGATCCCGGTGCCGCTCATCGGCGGCCTGCGGATGTACCGGCTGCCGGCCCTGGTCCTGGCCGGCTACCTGCTCACGGTCGCCTGGACGGTGCTGCTGTTCGTCCGCGCCGGCCGGGCCCGCCGGATGGGCCACGGCTGGGTCTACGCCGACGTGCTGGTGGCGCTGCTCGGGCTGCTGCTGGTCCCGGCCGCCTGCGTCGCCTCGTGCGACACGGGCTGGCAGCACTGGGTCCTGCCGCCGGCCATGGGCGCGGCGATCGTGGCCGCCGCGTTCGTGCCGCGCTGGCCCGCGGCGGCGGCCGTCGCCCTGCTCGTGGCCGGCTACCTGGCCGGGTCCCTGCGCGAGCTGCTCGCCGGCCCGGACGGGTTCGGCGCGACCACCGTCAACGCGGTGTCCCTGCTGGGCTTCGCGGTGCTGGCCGCCGTGGTCGCCGGCTACCTGCGCGGCAGCGCCGCCCAACTGGACGCCGCCACCGAGGCGGCGCTGGCCGCCGGGGCCCGGGAGGCCGCCGCGCAGGCCCGCTTCGACGAGCGGACCCGCCAGTACGACGCGCTGCACCGGACCGTGCTGACGACGCTGAGCATGATCGCCCGGGGCCGGCTGGACCACCGCCGGGAGGAGGTGCGGGCGCTCGCCCAGCGCGACGCCGACTACCTGCGCGGGCTGGTCACCGCCGGCAGCGGCGGCCCGACGGGGAACCTGGCCAGCGCGCTGGCCGGCGTGGTGCGCGACAAGCAGGCGCTGGGCCTGCAGGTGCACTCGCAGTTCCACGACCTGTCCGAACGCCTGCCCCCGGACGTCGAGCAGGCGTTGACCAACGCGGTCAGCGAGGCGCTGACCAACGTCACCAAGCACGCCGGCACCGACGAGGCGTGGCTGACCGCCGTCGGCGGCGACGGCGAGGTCACCCTCACCGTCGTCGACCGGGGGCGGGGCTTCCGGCCGGAGGAGGTCGCCCCCGGCCGGGGGCTCGTGCGCGAGCTGCGGCACTGCGTCGTGGAGGTGGGCGGCCGGGTCGCCATCGACTCCGCGCCGGACCAGGGAACGATGGTGGAGGTCTCATGGCGGCGATGATCGAGATCGGCGCGATCGACAACGACCAGATGCTGCTGGAGGGCATGTCCGCCTGGATGAGCCGCCTGCCGGACATCACGCTCACGGCCCTCGCCGTCTCGGTCGACGAGTTCCTCGCGGCGACGCGGCGGCCCAGGATCGTGATCCTCGACCTGAACCTGGAGAACTTCACCGACCCCGCCGACAACGTCCGCCGGCTGGTCGCCGCCGGGCACACGGTCGTCGTGGTGTCGGTCATCCCCGACCCGGTCTACATCGCGGCGACCACCGAGGCCGGCGCCTCGGCGTACGTGCTGAAGGCCAACAACCTCGGCGTCCTGGCCGACGTGGTCCGGCAGGTCGCCGCCGGGGAGACGCCGATGACCACCGAGCACGCGTTCTGGCTGGGCCGCGACGCCCGGCCCGAACGCCCGCAACTGTCGGCCCGGGAACGCGAGGTGCTGGTCTCCTACGGCAGCGGGTGCACCGTCGAGGCGGTCGGCCGGGTGCTGGGGATAGCGCCCGGAACGGTGCGCACGTACCTCGACCGGATCAAGGAGAAATACGCGCGGGCGGGCCGGCCGATCGAGCACCGGGTGCAGTTTCTGGACCGCGCCCGCGAGGACGGATTCGGCCGTGGCCGATTGCCGCCGAAGTAGGAGGCGAACGTCGATGACAACCCGTTCGAAACGATCGACAACGTTCGGCCCCGGGCGCCTTCCGACGATTACCGTCAGCCATTCGGTTGGCGGGACCGGGGCCGTGCGGCTTTTCCTCGACAGCGGCGAAAAAGTGTCCGAAGGCTGACACTGACAATTCCCGGTGCCCGACTACAGTCGGGCCACGCCGACGCCGAGGCGCGGCAATTCCCCTCGTCACCTCCCGATTCCCGCGCCCGCTCCTGATCGCCGATGGTCCGACGCTGGCCGGACGGCGGCTGGCCGACCGTACCCCTGACCGGAGGAAACCCGTGCCGACACACCGCACAGACCCCGCGGTGCGGACCCGCGAGCGCGCCGAGCGCCTGCTCGCCGCGGTCACCGCGGCCCTGCCGGGCGGCCCGCACGCCGACGCCGCCCGGGAGGCCGCGGCGCAGGTCGTGCGCGTCGCGCAGACGCCGATCTCCGTCGCCCTGCTGGCCGAGGGCGACGACGACCACGTCGTCAGCCACCACCTGTGGCAGCCGCTGCTGGGCGAGGGCGCACCGGCGCTCACCCCGCAGCGGTCCACCCTCGGGCACGTCACGGCGGTGCTCCTGCGCGCCGTCGCGCAGGAGCGGGCGGCGGTCCGTGCCGTCTCGGTGTCCTTCCTGGACCGCGCCGCGATCGCGCGCTGCCGGTCCCGGCTGCTCGACCGGCTCGGCGGCGGGCCCGCCCCGGACGCCGACTGGCCGCAGGCGCTGGCGCAGGCCCGGCGGCTCTGGCCCGCCGCCGACGCGCGGTGCCGCGCCGGCCTGACCGAACTCGTCGCGCTGCACCGGGCCGAGGTCTTCGCCGAGCACCTGCTCGGCGTCGAGGCGGCCCCGGCGCGGCTCGACGCCGTCCACCAGGCGACGATGCCGTTCCACGTCGGCGGGGCCGCCGGCGGCGTACCGCCGTTCCCCGACCCCACCGCGCCCGGCCCGTACGCGCCCGGCACCGAACTCACCCAGAGCGTCCTGCACCGGGTGTTCCCGGTCGTGCGCCGGGTCACCGTCGAGGTGGAGGTGCCGCACGCCCGCTGGCCGCTGGCCGACGAGCCCCTGGAACTGGTCGACCTGCCGGTGCTCGCGCCCCGCCTGCGCACCGGCCGTGCCGACCTGCTGATCGAGGAGGAACTCGGCGCGGCCAGCGCGGCCGTGCTCCTGCCGGGGCCGCGGCGCGACGCCGAGCGGGTTGCGCAGGCGTACCCCCACCTGACCGTCCTGACCGGGCCGGGCAGCGCGGCGCTGCGCGCCGGACCCCCCGCCCCCGCCGACGACCTGCGCGCCGCCGTCCTCGGCGCGGGCCGCGACGCCGGCCGGGCGGCGCGCGCCACCCGGGCCCACGCGGCCCACCTGGACCTGCGCCGGGTGCTGCGCGCCACCGTGGCGGCGCTCGACGAGGAGCTTCCCGCCGCCCCGCCGCCACCCCCGGCCGCGCAGGAGCGGCTGCGCGACCTGGTGGGCCGCATCGGCGCGGAGCTGACCGCGCTGATCGACGACGTGGGACGCGGCGTCGCCGGCCCCGACGCCCGGCTGGACGGCGGAATGACCCCGCAGGACGCCGTCACCCAGCGGGTGGTCGCCCGGGTCCACTCCTGGCCGCAGTGGGCGGTCCTGTTCGCGGCCGTCGCCGAGCAGCACGTGCAGCCCGGCGACGGGTTCGACCGGGAGGAACCGCCCGTGCGCCCCGACGTGTTCGAGGCGGCGTTCCGCGCCACCCTCCGGGAACTGCCGTCGGTGGTCGGCGAGGTCGTCGACGCGACGGTCGCCGCCTGGCGGCAGCGCCGCTCCCCGCGGCTCGGCCCGTTGAAGGCCGCGCTGCTCGACGACGTCGAGCCGGCGCGCGAGCGGCCGGACCGGGACGACGCCGACCCGGCGCTGACCACGCTGCGGCGCGCCGTGCAGCTCGACTGGCTGACCCGCGCCGGCCCGGCCGACGGGCCGCCGCCCGCCGACGCCGACGCCGCGCGCCAGGCGTTCCCCCTCGCGCCGGACCGGCCCCTGCCCTGGCACGACCCGCACGGGTCCGGCCGGCACCAGGTGACCGTGATGCGGGTGCGCCGGGAACTGGTCGAGGCCGTCCGCCGGCTGGCCGTCGAGGGCCTCGCCGTGGAACAGGTCCGCCGGGTCGACGCCATCCGCCACGCGCTGCGGGAGCTGCGCGCCGCCCTGCCCCGCACCGACGCGCAGATCCGTGAGCTGGCCGGCGTCGACCCCGGCGTCGAGCCGGACCCCCCGCAGGTCCTCGCCAGGCGGGTGGAGGCCCTGCTCGACGAGGACGACCGGTCGTCCCGCGCCGAGGAGCACGACCGGACGTCCCGCACCGACGAGGAGGGCAGATGAGCACCGAGGACCCCCGTCCGCCCGGCGTCGGACGACGGATCCGGCCGGGCGTGCGCCGCTTCCCCGACCGGCACGGCGGGCTGGCCGCCGTCGACTTCGGCACCACCAACTCCACGGTCACCCTCTACGACCCCTACCGGCCGCCCCCGCTGCTGCCGATGCCGGCCGACCAGCGGGCCGTCCTGTGCCGGGAGACCGTGGCCCTGCTGCGCGCCGAGCCCGCCGACGACGAACTGGCCACGCCCCGGGCCCAGGCGTGCCGCGCCGAGTGGTCGGCCCTGCGCGACCGGATCGCCGTCGACCTGACCGGCGTCGACGTCGCGGGCCTCGTCGAGGCCGTCGAGAGCGACGAGGCCGCCGGGGGTGCCCTCCTGCACCGGGTGCTGCTGGCGCTCGACCTGGCCCAGCCCGGCGGCACCGCGCCCTTCTCGGCCTGGCTCGCCGGCCGGCTGCACCACTGCTACGACACCGCGTTCGCCACCCCGGCCCTGGAGCACCACTGCCTGTTCCCGGTGCGGCTGGACAGCGCGATCGAGGCCGAGGAGGTCCCGAGCCGACTCGACGTCACCGCCGTCGACCCCGAGCTGCGGGTGCGCCTCGGCCCGCCGCTGGGCGACGGCACCCCGTTGGCCTCCGTACGGGGCCTCAAGCACCACCTGGACGACCCCGGCTTCCGCGTCGGGCTGCGCGACGACGACCGTACCGTCGACGTGGAGGCGCTGCTCGGCGGGGCCTTCGGCTTCCTGCTCGACCGCACCGACGAGTTCACCCGCGCCCACCCGGACCGGTTGGAGAGCGGCCACGTCGACCAGGTCGTGGCCACCTACCCGACGATGGCCCCGCCGTCGGCCCGGCAACGCCTGGCGCGGGTCCTCACCGACGTGCTCGGCGTCGGGGAGGCCGACCTGCGCTACGACGAGGCCATCTCGGCCGCGCTCTTCTTTCTCATGCGCGACCTCGGCGCCAACTACGCCATCGGCATCGAGGCCCTGCGGGCCCGGTTCCGCCCGGTCCCCGGCCGGCCGCGGCACTGGATCGAGAACTCCCTCGTCGTCGACATCGGCGGCGGCACCACCGACATCGCGCTCGTCACCGTCCACCTGCGCGACGAGACGCCGCCGCTGCCGGAGGCCGAGCCGGGCGTCACGGGCCGCTACTACCGGCTGCGGCCCCAACTGCGCGGCACCAGCGGCCGGGCCCGGCGGGGCGGGGACTTCCTCACCCTCCAGGTCTTCCACCTGCTCAAGGCGATCATCGCCGACCACCTGCTCACCACCGGGCACACCGGCGTCGACCAGCTCGGCGAGGCCGGGGCGTGGCGCGAGTGGCAGGACACCGTCACCGCCGGCCTCGACGCGTCCTGCCGGGAGGACGGCCGGTACGTGCCGGGCCGGCTCGTCCGCCAGGCGCTGGGCGCCCTGCGCCGGGACACCGCCGTCCCCGAGGGGCCCGCCGGCCGACGGTTCCGGGACAACGTGGAACGGGTGCTCGGCACCCGCACCGTCGGCGTCGCCGGCAGCCCGCAGGGCCGGGAGCGGACCTTCGGCGACCTGTGGGACCTCGCCGAACGCGCGAAGATCGGCGTCGCGCCCGACCGCCCGTTCCGGCTGCCCGCCGACGTGGTGCAGGACATCGTCAGCCGGGCCGACGGCGTGCCGGCGAAGCTGCCCCCCGGCATCGGCGGCGGGCCCCTCGAACTGTCCTACGCGCACTTCGTCGAGGTGACCGAGCCGATGCTGGTGGAGGTCAGCAGGCTCGCCGCGGGTCTCGCCCGCGCCCGTCTGGACGACGCGGACCGGCTCGACCGGGTCATCCTCACCGGCAAGGCGAGTCAGCTCGCCCTCGCCGCCCACGTCGTCGGCCGGGAACTGGCCGCCGGCAACCGGCGCGGCGAGCCGCCGGTGCGGGTCGCGGTGGAGCGGACGTACGCGAAGAACGCGGCGTCGATGGGCGCGGCCTGGGCGGCGTCGCTGGCGTCCCTGGGCGCCCCGGTCGCCGACGAGGACCTGCTGCGCCAGGGCGCCACGGAGGTCGCCGTCGAGGTCGACAACATGCTCCAGGCGCTGCCCTGCGCGCTGAGCATGGCCGGCCGCGCCGACCAGGGGCGGGTGCTCCTGCCCGCCGGGACCCCGCTGCGCGAGCAGGCCGACGGCAGCCTGCGGGCCTTCGCCACGATCGGCCCCCTCGGCGACCGGTGCATCATCCGCCGGGAGGTCGACGGCGGGCAGCCCGTGCCGTGGGGGGTGTTCCGCTGGAGCGAGCTCGACTCCCGGCTCGCGGAGTCGGGCGCGTCCCGGCGGCTCGATCGGCGGCTCTGGCCGCGCCAGATCCGGGCCGGGATCGAGGTCGACGCGGCCGGCAACCTCGACCTGCTGCTGTGGCGCGGGGAACGGCCGTACCTGCGCGTCGACCGCGCGGAGCCGGCCCCGCGCCTGCCCGCGGAGCTGCTGGGCGACGCCGCCGACGCCACGGCGCACGCCGACCGCCTCCACGTGGCCGGCGCGCGGGAGACGCCGCCGCGCCCCGCGCTGCATGGCCCCGGCACGGCCCCGGCCACCCGGGAGACGTTCGTCGACGAGCACGGCGAGCCCCGCCCCGGGGTGCTCGGCGCGGGCGCGCTGCCGCCGCCGGGCGACGACGGCCGGTGGGGCCTGCTCTACCGCACCGACGACGGCCGGGACCACCTCGTCGGGACGCTGTCGGCGGTGCCCGGGGCGCGGGGCCCGCACCTGGTGAGCCTGGACGCCGACGGCGTCGTCCGGGTGCACGCCGGCGATCCGCCCCGGTGGGACACGGACGACCCGCTCGACGTGGAGACCCACCCCGGCGTGGTGTTCCGGGTGCGCCTCGGCGCGCCGCAGCTGGACGCCGACGACCACGACAACCCGTTCGACGGGACCCACTGATGGACGGACGAGACCCAGTGACCGACAGCGGAACCGACCTCACCGACGTGCCCTTCGAGGAGCTGCTGGCCACCGTGCTGCGCGCCGACGGCCGCTACGCCGAGCTGTTTCGGGAACACGTGACCCGGCTCGGTGGGGTCATGCAGCAGGGGCTCCTGCGGGCCGCGATGGACCGGGCCCGCGGCGGGGCCCCCGGCGAGGAGGACCAGATGTGGCAGTGCGCCGCCGAGCTGTACCGCCGGCTGGTGTCCCGCCTGGACCGCCGACCGGCCCCGGTGGAGGCGGCGGCGGAGGCGGCGGCGCAGCAGGCCGAGAGGGCCGCGGCCGTTCCGGCGGCCGACCGGGCCGTCCCGCCCGGTGACGACGAGGCCGTGGCCGGGCCGCCGGCCGCCGAAGGGCCGGCCGGGCTGCACCGGCCGGACGTGGACGGCTGGGCCGTGCCGGGCTCCCGGCCCGTCAGGGAGACCGGCGAACAGGTACGCCGGGCCATCGAGCAGGTCTTCGTGGAGTTCGCCGACGAGGCGGAGGTGCGCCGCTGGACCGGCGGCCGGCCCGTCCCCTCGGGCGTCGAACTCGTCGACCGGTGGCGGGCGTTCCACCTGAGCCTGCTGCGGCTGCCCCCGGCGCTGGAGGCGATCTGGGCGGCCCGGATGCGCACCGTCGCCCCGGCGCACTGGCTGGAACCGGCCGACGTGTGGCACCGGGTCCCCGCGCCGGCCACGGTCGCGGCCCGGGTCCTCGTGCCGGCGTGCGGACGCTACCCCGGCGTCCTCGCCGACCCGCGGGCGTCGAAGGCCGGCGGCGTCGCCGCGCCGCTGTCCGGCAACGAGCCGGGCTACGACCTCGTCGCCGGGCTCGCCCACCAGATGAGCTGGCTGGCCGTCGCCGACGAGGCCGCCCACAGCGCCCGGACCTGGCAGCTCACGCCGCTGCGGGACCCGCACGAGGGCGTCGGCTACACCGACCTGCTCGCCGAGCGGCTGGCGAAGTTCAGCCAGGCGGTCGCCTGGGGCGAGACGGAGCGCTGCGTCCTGCGCGCCGCCCAGCTCGCCGAGGGGCTGCGCGTGGTCGTGCACCGTCCGCTCGTCGCGCCGGACAGCTGGTGGCACCGCCTGCGCGACGAGACCGTCCGGTTCGTGCGGGACGTCGGCGCCGTCCACGCGCCCCACGTGGTGGTCACGGAGATCGCCGGCCGGTACGCCGAGGCGAAGAAGAACGGGCTGACCGACGGCCGCGAGGACGTGCGGCTCACCGGCCAGCCCGAGCCGGACGGGCTGGTCCTCGACTGCCTGCGGCCCCACCTGCGCGGGACCGACCTCGGCGACAAGCCCGGGCGGGTCGTGTACAGCGCCACGTACTAGAAGGAGAAGCCCCATGCCGAGACGTGCCGTCCGGTCCGCGCTCGCGGCCTGCCTGCTGGCGCTGCTCACGGTCGTCGGCGCGCCCGCCCGCGCCGGCTCGGCCCCCGACCAGGCCACCCTGCCGGAGGTCCTGCGCGGCCTGCGCGTCGACACCCTGCCCGCCGACTACGTCGTCCTGCTCGACGTCTCGGCGTCCATGCAGGACGGCCGGCGCGACCTGTACGCCGACGCGCGGGCGGCGCTGCGCCCGCTGCTCGACGGCCTGGCCCCGGTGGACCGGCTGCACCTGATCGCGTTCGCCGAGCGCCCCGATCCCGTCTTCAGCGGCGACATCGGCGCGAACGGCGCCGGCGTCCTGGGCCGCCTGCCCGGCCGCGCCGAAGGGCGGGCGACCGACATCGGCGCGGCGATCGAGGCCGCGTTGCAGATCGTGGAGCAGCCCGGCGAGACCGCCCCGGCGACCGTCATCATGCTCACCGACGGCGTGCAGGACCCGCCGGCGGGGTCGAGGTACGCGCGGCCGGGCGGCGACGCCTTCGCCGACCTGCGCAAGCGGGCCCGGGCGGTGGAGCAGCGTCGCTCGGTGCGCGCCCTCGGCGTCCCGCTGACCGGCCGGACCGACGTGCGCCTGCTCGACGAGGTCTTCGACGACACGGTGCTCATGGACCTGCCCCCGGAGCAGGTGGGCGACTACCTCGGCCGGGTGCGGGACCGGATCGCGGTGGAGAAGGCGGCGGCGTACGTGTCGCGGGACCGGCTCGCCGCGACGCTCACCCTGGAACCGCCGTCGGTCGTGGTCGGCGACGCCCCGCTCGACGTGGTGGCCCGCATCCGCAGCGCCGCCACCCGGGTCCCCCTGACCGTCCGCGACCTGGCCGTCGAGGTCGACGGCCTGCGCGTCACGGGGACGGTCGACCCGGCGCAGGTCGTCCTCGACCCGGCCGCGCCGGAGCAGCGGGTCACCCTCCGGCTCCGGCCGCAGGCGCTGCCCGGCACCTGGATCGGCGGCGAACGCACCACCGACGGCGAGGTCCGGCTGGTGGGCACCCTCGACTCGCCGTGGCGGGACGTCATCGACCGCGACCTGGGCCTGGACTTCGCCCCGCAGCCGGTGACCGCGCGGGCGGCCGGGGCCAGGACGGCGAGCGGCATCCCCGTCTGGCTGGTGGTCGTGGCCGGGCTCGCGCTGGTGGCGCTGGCCGCGCTGGTGGTGACGCTGCGTCGACGGCGGTGGAAGTCGATGGGCGGCGGGCACCTGCTGGTGGCCGAGCCGGGCGCGGCGACGCCGTACCGGCAGCTGCTCAGCGGCCGGATGGTGCGCTTCCCGGCGGCCCACGGCCGGGGCGGCGTGCAGGGCACGGGCACGGTCCGGGCGCTGCGGCGACGCCGGACGGTGGGCAGCGGCACCGAGCTGGTGCTGCACATCGACTACCGCCGTGCCGGCCGCCGCCACCGCGTGGTGTGCCGGCCCCGGCAGCCGGTGTCGGCGGCGGACGGCACGACCTTCACCTACCAACCCTGACCACAGCCTCACGGCGGACATGGAGGTTACCGTGCTCCCAGCACTGGTGATCGGGCTCGGCGGCACCGGTAGCATCGCCGCCGCCCACCTGAAGCACCGGCTCGCGATCGAGCAGCGCTGGCAGGACCTGCGCCGCGATCCCGGCGCGCCGGAGCGGCCACAGAGCCGCCCCTACGACTGGCCCGTCCTGCTGCGCGCCCTCGACGTGGACCGGCGCACGCGCCCCCAGGTCGACGGCGTGAGCCTCGACGTCGACACCGAGGACCTGTACCTGGACGGCTCGGTCCGCTCGATGATCGACAAAGTGCGGCAGGGGCGGGACGTCGCGCAGGAGTTCTATCCCACCGTCGTGCCGTGGTTCGGCCCGCAGGACGCCCGGGAGATCCGCGACGACGAGGCCCTGTCCTTCCTGGTGGAGGGCGCGGGGCAGATCCGTTCGTTCGGCCGGCTGGCGTTCTTCTCCGACGTGCTGGGCGCGACGCCGGTGACGAAGCGGCTGGAGGACGCGCTCGACCAGCTCACCCTCGTCGACGCGGACACCATGCCGAACATCTACGTGGTCAGCTCGACGGCGGGCGGCACCGGCGCCGGCATCCTGCTCGACGTGCTGGCATACCTGCAGAAGCTGCGCCAGGAGCACGGCGGCGGGTTCACCGTGACGCTGTTCTGCGTGCTCTCCGGCGCGTTCCGGCGTCGGCTCGACGGGCCGCAGCGCACCCGCAGCGAGGCCAACGGGTACGCGCTGCTGCGCGAACTGGACCGCCTGATGAACAGCGACCGCGCCCACCCGGCGGAGTTCCGCTGGTCGGCGCGGAACCGGCACGAGATGACCGCCGCTCCGGCGCAGTACACGTACTTCATCGACGGCCGCCGGTCGCGCTCGTCGGGCCGGCACCTGCCGGCGTACGACACGGAGGCGGTCTGCCCCGTCGCGGTCGCCGACGCCGTCTACGCGCACCTGCTGCCGACGGTCGGCCCCGCGTTCAGCAGCTACCGGGTCAACGCCAAGAAGTACACGCGCGGCGCGACGGACCTCTACTCCACGTTCGGCGTCTACCTCGTCGAGTACGCCTGGGAGCCGGTGATCCGCGGCCTGGTCGACCGGGCCGCCGCCGACGTGCTGGCCGCGCTGCCCACCACCGTCGGCGACCTGGGCCCGGAGGTGGACCAGCTCCTCGCCGGGGCCACCGACGAGCGGGACGCCGAGGGCGCGCAGCCGCCGCCGGTGCTCCAGGAACTCGACAGCGACCCGGCGCGGGAGGGGCTGCTGGCGCCCTCGTCGGCCTGGTTGACCGCGCCCGGCGGCGGCCCCCGCCTGCCGGACCTGCCCAACCTTCGCCTGCCCTTCGAGGACATCCGGCAGATGCGGACCGAGCACCGGGGGCAGGTCGTCGTCGACGCCACCCAGGAGGCGGTGCGGGTGTTCTGGGGCGAGCAGAACGTGCCGCTGACCCTCAAGACGCAGCAGCAGTGGCACCCCGTGGCCGACCACCACGCCCGGGAGACCGACCGGCAGTGGGGGATCGCCCTGCGCGGCGCGGTGGCCCGGATCATGTCCCGGCGCGACGGCGGACCGCGCGGCGGACTGGCCTTCCTGGACCGGGTGCAGCAGCGGCTCGACCTGTTCCGCAGCCGGGTCGAGCAGGCCCCCCGCGCCGATCCCGGCATCGCCAAGGCCGCGCGGGACCAGGCGGAGGAGCGGGTCCGCGAGGACCGGGGCGTGTTCCGCGGCCGGCACCAGCTCGACTACCTGGCGGCCGAGCAGGCGCTGCTGACCGCCCACTACCAGCACGACTGCCATCTGCGGACGCTGCTGATGCTGGAGCGGATGACGCAGACGGTCGCGGTCGTCCGCAAGGAGGCGCAGGGCTGGCGCGACGCGGTGGACGACGCGACGCGCGTCGTGCGCCTGGCCATGGAGGACGTCCGCAACGAGCGGCGGCAGGCGGAGCGCTTCCCGCTGCGTCGCGTCGTGCCCGCCGTCGACGACCACCGCACCGAGGACTGGCTGTACGACCGGTCGGTGGGTGTCGCCGACCGCGACGGCCGGCGACCCCGGCTGGCCGACGTGGCCTCTGCGCTGGCCTGGCGGGTGTCCCTCGCCGAGGGCGCGGCGACGCTGGCCCTGGCGTCGGCGTCGCCGCCCGGCGGTCCGGCCCCGGCGTCCGGCCCGGCGGCCTCCGGCGGGCCGGCGGCGGTGGTGCGGGCCCTGCGCGACCGGGCCCGTCCGCTGATCGCGCCGCTGCGCCAGATCTCGGTGTTCGAGCTGCTGGAACGGTCCCGGGTGCCGGCCGACGAGCTGGGCCGGGAACTGCTCGACGGCAGCGACTGGCTGGTCAACTACGACGACGAGGAGCACCGCCGGCTGGTCAACCTGGCCCGGGACGACGACGGCGAGCCACAACAGCAGGTGTACGCGTTCGCGGCGCTTCCGCCCTCCGGCGCGCCGGGCGAGGCGCTCAGCCGCGAGCTGTGGGCGTTCCTGCGCCAGCAGCGGGTCGACCTGAACGACATCGTCCCCTCCACCGAGGCCGAGGAGCGGCCGGTCACCGACAAGGTGGTGCTGTTCGCCTCCCGGCACTCGCTGCGGCTGGCGGCCTTCGACGGCTTCACCGATCTGCGCCGCTCCTACGAGCAGCGGCGGGCCAGCCCGCCGTCGCCGCACGTGCTCGCCGAGGAGAAGAACGCGGCGGTGCTGGAGGCGTACTCGGAGAAGCTGGTCGGCGACGGCGTCCTGGCCCGGCCGCTGGGCCGGCTCGGTGGGGAGCTGCTGCTGTTGTGCCGCGACGCCGACCTGTTGCGGGCCGCGGCCGTGGCGCTGGCCAACGAGCGGCTGTCGCCGATCCTGGCCCCGGACGGCGGCGACCACGTCCTGGGCTGGACGACCCGGTCGCAGCGCGGCCTGCCCCACCAGCAGGTCGGCGACGAGGCGCGGCTGGGGCTGATCCTGCGGGACCTGGCGACGCTGCCCACGCGCCTGGCCGAGATCCGCCGGGAGGCCGTCCTCGCCGCCGCCGCCGAGGCCCGCCGTGACCTGGACTGGGAGTACGGGACCCGGCGCTTCTACGGCCTGCCGTCGGCGCACCGGATCGAGCCGGAGCTGTGGCACCTGCTCACCGTCGCGGCCCACCTGGCGGTCGACGACCGGCCCTGACGGTCGGGTCCGGTGGCGCACCCGCCGGGGCGGTCGTCGTGTCGGCGACGGCGACCGCCCGGGCGGCTCTCCCGGGGGCGGGGCAGGAGGCCGGGGAAAGCGCTTTACAGCTCCTCCGCGCCGTGCCACGATATGGCCCCGTAATATAGGCAGTTCTCGATGGCTGGCCCACCGGCGGGCCAGGACCCCTGGGAGAGTCAGCGTGAGTGTTCTGTCGAGACGGCGGCGAGCCCTGTCGATGGCCGCCGCCCTCACCACCGCCGCCACGGTCGTCGCGGGCCTCGCGATCACCGGTTCCGCGCAGGCCGCGGCCGGCTGCCAGGTCACCTACGCGGTGGCCAGCCAGTGGGACGGCGGTTTCAGCGCCACCATCAGGATCAAGAACCTCGGGGACGCCGTCAACGGATGGCGTCTGGGCTGGACGTTCACCGCAGGTCAGGCCGTGACCCAGTCCTGGGGCTTCACCGCGAGCCCGGCCAGCGGCAACGTGGTCGCGACGAACGCGGACTACACCGCGTCGATCCCGGCCGACGGCGCGGTGGACGTCGGCTTCAACGGGTCCTGGAACAACTCCAGCAACCCCGCGCCGACCGTCTTCACCCTCAACGGCACCACCTGCACCGGCACGACCGCGCCGACGACCCCGCCGCCGACGACCCCGCCCACGACCACCCCGCCCCCGACCACCCCGCCCCCGACGACCCCGCCGCCGGCCGGAACGCCGACCGTGGCGGCTGACGGGACCGGCACGTACCGCACCGTCCAGGCCGCGATCAACGCGGTGCCGACGAACAACAGCTCGCGGGTCACCATCACCATCAAGCCGGGCACCTACCGTGAGGTGGTCACGGTGCCGGCCAACAAGCCCCACATCACCCTGCGGGGCCTGGGCTCGTCGCCGTCGAACACCGTGCTCGTCTACAACAACTACGCCGCCACCCACGGCACCTTCAACAGCGCCAGCATGTTCGTCTACGGGGCCAACTTCGTCGCGGAGAACCTGACGATCTCCAACGACTACGTCGAGAACTGGAACAACAGCGACCAGCAGGCCGTCGCCCTGCACCTCAACGCCGACCGGGCGGTGCTGCGCAACGTGCGGTTGCTCGGCGACCAGGACACCTTCCTGGTCAACGACAACGCCCGCGCCTACGTGGTCGACTCCTACGTGGAGGGCACCGTCGACTTCATCTTCGGGGGCGGCACCGTCGTGCTCGACCGGGCCTCGATCTACGAGAAGCGGTCCACCGGCGGGCCGATCACGGCCGCCCGCACGCCCGCCAACAAGACGTACGGGATGCTGATCTACCGCTCGACCATCACCGGCGCGACCAACAACACCACGACCCTCGGCCGGCCGTGGGGGCCGACCGCCCAGGTGCTGTACCGGGAGTCGTCGCTCGGCGCGACCGTCAAGACCGCGCAGCCCTGGACCGACATGTCCGGCAATGCCTGGCAGAACGCCCGGTTCCTGGAATACCGCAACACCGGCGCCGGTGCGGGCGTCAACGGCAACCGTCCGCAGCTCAGCGACTCGCAGGCGGCCAACTACACGCCGCAGAAGTACCTCGCGGGCTCCGACGGCTGGAACCCGATGTGACCCCGGCCGGCAACTGACCGGAGGTGGCCCGCCCGATCCGTCGTGCGGGCCACCTCTGCGCGACCTGACCGTGGCGTCCGCCTCGTCGGGCCGGGGGAGGTGGGGCGCTACTGGCGGGGTCAGTTCGGCAGCGTCGATCCCCGGGTCGAGCCGCGGGCCATCGTCAGGGAGGCCGACGGGCGGGTGCGCGTCGAGGTCCACCAGGTCGTCAGGTCCCTCGACGGCGAGGTGTTGGTCGACCAGATGGTGCAGCACGTCTACACCATTCGGGGCGGGCTGGTGGAACGTATGGACGTCCGCGACTCCTCCTGACGGGGTTGGGCCGGGTCACCCCATTGCTCCCGACAAGGTGATCTTGGTCACAGACCCGATCCGGGTGGCCCGGTCGTCCGTACGGCATGACCGCCCGCGGCGGATTCCCCTTCCCCCGCAGCCCGCGTCCCGCTGTCGGGACCCTCCGGCACCCGGGCCGACCTCCGCCACTTGCTACACGGAAAGTAGTTATCCGTCACGCCGAGTGCTTGGCTGGAGCCGGTCGCGGATCGTCGACAGGCCCCCGGTTTGTGCCGCTCACTACCCTGATCGATGATCCAGTGCCTGGCACCCGTCGACAGTGATAAGGGCTTCAGATGAGCAACAATCACCCTCCGTACGGAGGGCAGCCGGATCCGAACGTCACGCCGTGGAGCGGGCCGCCCGCCCCCGCCCAGCCCGCCGGGTATCCCGCGTACGGCCAGCCGGGCTACGGCCAGCCCGCCTACGGCCAGCCGGGGCCGCCACAGTTCGGCGCCCCCATGCCGCCGCCGCAGAAGTCGAACCGGGGCCTGATCATCGGCCTGGCCGCCGGAGCCGTGGTCGTCGTCCTCGCGATCTGCGGCGCCGGCATCGGGCTCGCCCTGGTCGGCGACGACGACGATCCCACCCCGGTCGCGTCCGGCCCCGCGACGGCGGGCCCGAGCAACGGCAACCCCCAGCCCGGCACGGACACTTCGGCCACCCCCGAGCCAACCGAGTCCCAGGGGCAGCCGAACAACAACAACGCGGTGACGGCGCGCTACTCCAGCGACCTGTCCGGGGTCTGCGACGGCAGCCCGATCCTCAACGCGGCGACCTACAGCGGCCCGTCCGGGGCCAAGGCCTACACCTTCGCGAACTCCATCGAGCGGCCCACGTTCTGGTCGACGAAGTCGGTCAGCTCGGCGAAGCCGTACTACGCGAAGTCGGCCGACTTCACGTCGGTGTCGGTGGTGGCCTGCCTGAAGGTCGACGAGGGCAGCGAGGGCGAGCCCAAGAAGTGCGACTACAAGGACAACTCCGGCAAGCAGGTCACGATCTCCTACATCTCGTCGCGCTACACGATGACCTTCTACGCGGCGAAGACCGCGGAGAAGATCGGCGACGGCGGCACCGTGAACGCCCCGGCCAACCGGTGCCCGAGCTTCATCTCGTACAACAAGGTCACCATGAAGTCGTACGCCTCGCCGGACAGCGGCACCATCGAGGCGGCCCTGGACAAGTTCCTGTCCTGAAGCTGGCTCACCGCAACGCGGGGAGGGACGGCACGCCGTCCCTCCCCGCCGTTCGTGGAAGGTGGCAGCGGATGCCGTGGGACGCATACGGAGCTGAGTCGCGTACGACATCACCCGGCCGCCGCAGCCCCCGGCCGTCGTTCCCCGGTGATCAAGAAGTTTGCGTCATCGTCGAGATCAATCCTGACCCTTTCCTCTTGATCGCCGGGGGACGCGGGGTTGACTGCGTCGAGGGCTTTGGCTGCTGCGACAGCGTTGGTGGGATGGTGCTTGGCCATCCTGCCGTGGATCTCGCCGATGGGGTTGTCTGCCTCCGTTCGTGGCGTGACGGCGACCTAACTTGCCTCTGGGCTGCTGTCCAGGATCCACGGATTCCTGAGGCCACCACGGTTCCGCGAGTGTTCTCGGTGGATGCGGGACGGGCGTTCGTCCGCCGACAGTGGAGCCGGGTCGACGGCGGACAGGGGATCTCGCTCGCGGTCGCCGATGCGGTGAGCGGTGAGGTCGTCGGTTCGGTTGTGCTCATGCTGCGACCGCAGCTGGCTTCATCACCCTGATGCCTTCCCGTGTGACGTACGGCTCGCGGCGGGATACGGCTTCGCCTCGCTCGTTCTGTTCGTAGCCGTCGAGCCAAACCCAGCCGTGGTAGGTGTGCAGGTTGTTCCGACCTTGATCAGCCGGAACGCGATCGATTTGATGAATTTGACGCTGGCGGCGCGCGTCAGGTGCAGCACGTCGCCGGCCTGCACGGCGGGGCCTCCTTCTCGCCAGGACTCCAGCGTGTTGCGCGCCTCGCTGATGCGAGGGCACCCGTTGTCCCCGCACGTTGAGCAGACGTTGCGGTGGTGGAAGTCGATCACGTAGCCGCCATGACAATGCGGAAGGGCGGCTCGGGTCGCCGCCGGGGGAGCGCCACAACTCACCTCTGGTCGCGGCGCTTCTGTGCCTGCTCAGGCGACAAGGCTCGTCGGACGGTGGCGGAGCTAGGAGCAAGCTGCTGCCCGAGCTTCTGCGTCGTAAAGATCTGCTGTCCCGGCTTCAGCATGCCCGACCTGATCCCTGTGCACCACTGCTGAGCAATCAGTGATCGGGGTGTCGCTCGGTGTTGCGCCCGGTGTTCCGCCGATGGGCGCGTACCCTGTCTGGGCCGGCAGCGCCCAGTGGCGGAGGAGGTGGCGATGGCGGGTGATGATTCGTCGGCTGTCGACCTGACGCTGCGGGCGGTCGGGCCGGCCACGGAGGGCGGTCGACTGCCGCTCGCCGAGTTGTCCCGGCTGGCGAGCGGATTGCAGGCGGCCCTGGAGCTGTTGGCATTGAGCATCGCCGGCAAGGCCACCGGCCCCGGCCGTCGGCCCCGCGAGATCGTGGACGCGGTGCGGCTCGATTTCGTCGGATTTCGAGCGGGCTCAGCGCTGCTGGACATCGCGCGAACCGGGCAGTTTTCACTCGATGAAGGAGTGTTAGAGCAGGCGTTGACGGCGCTGGAGGAGGGCACGAACCGTCTCCGCGAGCGACCGGAGGTACTGCCACCTCACTTCGGTCCGCAAGTGCTCAACCAGCTCAGAAGCCTGACCGGTGGGATCAGTGCCAGAAGTGTCACCCGGGTGGAGCTGTGG
This sequence comes from Micromonospora sp. NPDC002575, assembly GCF_042889525.1. Classification (NCBI taxonomy): domain Bacteria; kingdom Bacillati; phylum Actinomycetota; class Actinomycetes; order Micromonosporales; family Micromonosporaceae; genus Micromonospora; species Micromonospora sp. NPDC002575. Next base: position 100,622 of record NZ_JBIARA010000016.1, read on the forward strand.
CAGGGCGATCGCACCCGGTTTGTGATCGACGAAGCGCTTCGCCGAGCGGTCCGACGGACTTCTTTCGAAAAGATCGCCCAGGAATCTACGATCGTCGGCCGCCTGCACATGGGGGACTTCTCGCCCGCGACCCTGCGCTGCCGGATCGACACCTATGCCGGAAGTATCCTCTGTGACTTTGACTCCGACCTACGGGACGCTGTGCTGGACGCAATGGACCAGGTGGTGATGGCGGAAGGCGTCGCCGAGCTCGAACCCAATGGCACGACAATCCACATTCTGCACCTGTCGAGCCTGCGAAGGCTCGACTCTGCCGAGCCGAAGAGCCTGGACGACATCGCCAGAGCGCAGGGTGTGACGCCGGTCCGTTCGGTCGAAGAGCTGCGCGGGGCACCGATTGGCGACATCGACGACTTTCTGGCGGCGCTGCGTTCGGCCAGAGGTGAGGGTGAAGGCCAGTGAAGCGGGTCCTCGTCGACACTGATGCCTTCTCGATCATCTGGCAGGGAGCCGATGACCACCTCGCTCAGCAGTTGATTGGCTCGGTGCCCATCCTCAGCTTCGCGACCGTCGCTGAGCTGCACTACGGCGCGGCGAAGGCGGGATGGGGCGATCGTCGTGTCCTGGCCCTTGACGAGGCCGTCCGGCGCTACGTGGTGGCTCCCTACGACCAGGAGTTGGCCCGGTTGTGGGGACGACTCAAGGCGCAGGCCCAGTCCGCCGGCCACGCGCTGGGGCAGACGGTGCAGACCAACGATCTTTGGATCTGTGCGACGGCGATCCGCTACGAGGCTCCGTTGCTGACGTTGAACCGTCGGCACTTCGACGGCTTTCCCGGGCTGGTAGTACTGCCCTGAGGTGGTTCCCGCGCCGCGACTCTGTGAGCTGCGGACAGAGTACCGGCTCACGTCAGCCGAGGTCGTGCTCCGCCGGATCGGCGTTGAGGACCCAGGCGAGCGGCATGCTCGCCCGCACGGCGTAGCACTCGCCGTCCAGTCAACGCCAGGCTTCAGCACGATGAGGCCAGCCATCCGGCGAGGTCAGGCCCGAGGGTGCTGGCGGCCAGCAGTGTCTTCTCGACGGGGTTGCGTGATCAACCGGCGGCCTGCCCCGCTGCCCTTGTGGCGCACAGGCCCAATCCTCGGATGCGTCGGCCTCACGTCATCCTGGATAGCCGGCGGTGTAGGTGGCATCCACCAGCTCCTGGAGGCGGCGGATCACGTCGGCCTTGTGCTCGCTCTCGGGCAGATCCTGCCTTCCTGCGGCGACCAGGCCGTGCCGCCAGTGGCTGACGATTTCCGTCTGGGCATCTGGCGGCAACTCGTGAACCCAGACCGAGCCGAGATTGTTGTCGACGACTTCTTGGAGCTGTTCCGCGACCTTACGGTCGGAGAGCCTCGGGATGAGGAACTCCAGCGTCCAGTCGAACAGGCCGCCGGTCACCGTCCAGTCGACGCCGGGCTTCAGCACGATGAGGCCAGCCATCACTTCCCCACAATGAACACTCGCGGGCCCAAGCCGCGATCCGCTATGAACTGCTCGATCCTAGCGACCTGCTCGCTAGAGAATTGCGAGACGTCAACCGGCACGAGGTCGGCCTTGGCCAGGTGTCGCTCGATCTGATACTGGAGCTGAGGCCACTGCCGGTCGAAGTACTGGCTTGGGAAGTTGCCTACTGCATCGTAGGTGCGTCCGCTGCTGTCGACCCAGTCGGCAGATGAGCCTTCGGGTGCTCGGGTCAGAGTGACGTCCAGTTCTCGCTCTAGCCGGGCAGCCGTCTCGGCCTCACCGGGCCGGAACCTGCCCGTCGCCGGATCCATGCCGAGTTCGTGGATCCGCCGCTCTTCATCGAGCCGCGGCGGCTCGGGGCTGCGAGGCGGCCCTGGTGGCGAGGTGTTCCTTCGGCCTGTTTGACCGCCGTTGAGAAGGTGCCCCAGCGCCTGCTTCAGCTTCTCGATGAGCTCGCCGAGCCGGCGGATCTGTGGCATCAGCCGCCGCAGGCTGGCCAGCAGCCCGCGTAGCAGCCGTGCGATCCGCGCCGCCCACGACGCCACCGTGGTGGTGACCTGCTCCACGACCACCGGTGTGGCGAGGCCGGCGGTGGCGACGAGTTCTCCCGCGTACACGATGAGGCGGGAGACGCAGGTGGCGATGGCGTCGCGGACCAGGAGCCGGACGGCGGCGACGAGGCCGGCCGCGCCCTCGGTGATGGCGGCCAGGGTGTCGGCGGCCTGGGCGAGGCCGGTGATCGCCTGGTGCTGCCCGGCGGCCCAGGAGCGGTAGGCGGGGCCGGCGTCGCCGCCCCAGCCGGCGACCTCCGTGCGTACGGCGTGGGCCAGTTCGGCGGCGTCGTCCCGCAGCGAGGCGGCGACGTTGCGCCAGGTCTGCGCGTGCGCGGTGATCTGCGCGGGGTCGCCGGCGAGCCAGTCCAGCGCCTCGCTGAGGGGCTTGACGTGCTCGATGAGCCAGGCGATGCCGTATTGCAGCAGGGCGCCGACGGGGTCGGAGACGAAGGCGAGGGCGTCGAGGCCAGCGCTGACCACGCCGAGGCTGCCGTCGATCCAGCTGCCGTCGCGCACGCCCTGCGCGATGAGTTCGATGTCCTCGCAGATCCAGATGCCGGCCCACGCGCTGGGCGCGTCGCCGGCCGGGGCGGCGACGAGCGGGTTGCCGGTCACCGCGCGTCTCGTACCCGGTGGAACCGTTGCTCGGCGCGGGCGTCGGCGGCCCGGTAGCCCTCGGCGCCGGAGCGTAGCCGGCCGGCGGTGTCGCGCACCGACCGGGCCGCGGCGTCGACGCCGTCGACCAGGGTCTGCTGGAGGCCGTCGAGCAGCACCGGCATGATCGCGCACAGTTGGCCGTACGCGTCGGCGCCCAGCCGGACGTGCTGGCCGGCCTGCCGGGCAGTGTCGAGGCTGTCGGCGCGGCGTTCGAGGTGGGCGGCGTGGGTGGTCAGGTCGTCCGGGTCGACCCGGATGCCGTCACCGGCGGCCATCGGGTTGGCCCCGGCCGGGGTCGAGCCGCCGCCGGTAGTCCTCGACGATCGCCTGCCCGGCCGGGTCGTCGTCGCCGAGGGTCTGCGCGGTCGCCTCGGTGAGCTGCCGCAGCAGGTCGGCGTGCGCGGCCCGGGTGGTGGCGACGATCTGCCGGGCGGTGTGTGCCGCCGGTTGCTGCCGGGTCTGCTCGTGCAGCCGCAGGTCGACCAGCAGGCCCACGGCGTCGACGGTGACCTCGACCGTGCGGTCGGGGCTGCGGGCGGTGCCGGTCAGGGCCCGCGCCTGCGCCGACAGCGCCTGCGCGCGGGCGGCCCGGTCGGCGATCGACGACTCCCACTCGTCGAGCCGGCGGGTCGCCGCGTCCAGCGCGGCCTCGTCCGCCCACATGTCGGCCCTCCCCAGGGGACACACCGGTAATCGTCCCGCACACCGTAGCAACCCGTCACCCACCGCCGCCGACCCGTGACGGACGGCACCGGCCGGCGAGTCACGAAGCTGTCCCACACCGTGGCCCGCCGGGGCAAGCTGCCGTGCGTCACCGCCGTGGCCGCCCCGCGTCGGCGGCCGGGATCGCTCTGCTCGTCAGGCGCCGGCGGGGGAGCGGGCGCCGGGCACCCGCCCGTCGTCCGCCCCCTGCGGCGCCAGGCGCAGGATCGTCCGCCCGCCGTCGCGGGGGCCGTACTTCTGGTCGAACAGCCGGGCCACCCGCGCCGCCGGCGTACGGTCGCCGTCGGCGGGCTCCACCAGCGCGTACTCGCGCGGTGTGGCCGCGCGGGCGCGCGGGGGAAGCTGCGCCCGGACGGTGAGCGGGCGGGCCATGCGCAGCGCCCGGCAGTCGATGTAGTGCTGGCCGTCCACCGTGACGAAGTCCGCCGGCATCTCGACGACGTCGGAGTCGTCGTGGCGCAGCGTGATCGTCGTCGACCAGTACCGCTCCAGGTCCAGGGTGGCCTGCGGCTGCCCCCACAGCTCCTCGAACCGGGCGTGCACGAACCCGCCCCACGGGCTGTCCATGTCCACCTCCAGCTGCGGGACGTTGAACGACAGCTTGCCGATCGGGAAGAACGAGATCAGTGCCCGCGCGTCCCACTGGTAGAGCTGGATCGACGGCGACGCGTCGTAGATCCGGACCTGGAGGCGGTCGCGCAGCACGGGCTCCAGCGACCGCCGGAAGGCGGCCAGGTGCCGCAGGTTGGCCCGGATCTGCCGGGGGACGTCGATCCGCTGCCGCTCCAGCTCCTCGCCGCGCTGCTGGGCGGCCGTGCAGTCCGGGTCGAGCAGCAGCAGTTGCACCCGCGCGCCCTTGGCCAGCGCCGCCCGCACCGCCTGCAGGGTCTCGTCGCGGTTGCGGTGCTCCAGCAGGATCGTCCAGGTGTCGAGGATGCGCACCAGCCGGCCGCTGCGCTGGAGGCGTTCGACGAACGCCGCCCGGTCGAAGCTCAGGTGTTCCTGCACCCGGGCCCGGCGGGCCTCCTCGAAGAGCGGGTCGAAGACCACGTACGAGATCGCGGCGAGCACCACGCTCGAGCCGAGGTTGAGCAGCAGGTCGCTGAGGAAGCCGGTGCTGCGCCACGCGGCCAGGAGCATGGCGACGGCGGCCCCGAGCAGCGCCCCGCCGACGAGGAAGGACCGCCGCTGCCGGCCCCCGGTCACCCGCCGCATCCCGCACCCTCCCGGTCAGGTCGCCCACGCCCACGCCCGTTGATCGGCCGGAGAACGAGAGAATACGTGCCCGCTTTGCCGCCCGCTGTCCCGTTCGTGACCGGCGCGGCGGCGGGCCTGCGGCGGAGACGCCGCGGCGGCAAGCCTGCTGCGGGGACGCCGCGGCGGCGGGGATCCTCCGGCCGGGGACACCGGCCGCCGGTGACCCGCGCCGCACCGCCGCCGCGGCCGTTGCCACCATCCCCGGCGATCCTCTACGGTCGGGGCAGCGGTTGGCGGTGCGGTCCGTTCCCAGCCCCCACACCGCTGCGCGGCCGTAGGATCGGGCCGGGGCCGGTGGGGTCCCGGGGCGAACCGCCGACGGCCGGCGGCGGTCACGTGTGTCCTCTCTCGCCCGGCGCCCTCGACGCGTGCCGTGGCCGCGGGAGCGCGCACGCCGGACCGCCCGGAGGTTTCCGTGTTCCTCAGCCCCCACGAGCAGGATCGCCTGCTCGTGCACGTCGCGGCGGACGTCGCCCGCCGCCGCCGCGAACGCGGCCTGCGCCTCAACTATCCCGAGGCCGTCGCCATCATCACCGCGTTCCTCTTGGAGGGCGCGCGCGACGGCCGGTCGGTAGTGGACCTGATGTCGGCCGGTCGCGACGTGCTCGGCCGCGACGACGTGCTCGACGGGGTCCCCGAGCTGCTGAAGGAGGTGCAGGTGGAGGCGACGTTCCCGGACGGCACCAAGTTGGTGACGGTGCACCACCCGATCCCGTGATCCCGGGGGAGGTGCTGCCCGGCGACGGCCCGGTCGAGATCAACGCCGGCCTGCCGGTGACCACCCTGCTGGTGGTCAACACCGCCGACCGGCCGGTCCAGGTCGGCTCGCACTACCACTTCGCCGAGGCCAACCCCGGCCTGCGCTTCGACCGCGCCGCCGCGTACGGCCAGCGGCTCGCCGTGCCCGCCGGGACGTCCGTGCGGTTCGAGCCGGGGGTCAGCCGCCAGGTGGAGCTGGTGCCGCTGGGCGGGGCCCGCATCGTCGCCGGCCTGCGCGGCGAGGTCGCCGGCCCGCTGGACGCGGGCCCACCCGCCGCCGCAGCGCCGGAGGCATCCGCAGGGCCGGACGGGGGGTCGGACCGGTGAGCGAACTGGACCGGCGGCGCTACGTCGACCTGTACGGGCCCACGACGGGCGACCGGATCCGGCTCGCCGACACCGACCTGCTCATCGAGGTGGAGGTCGACCACTGCGTCGGCGGCGACGAGATGGTCTTCGGCGGCGGCAAGGTCATCCGTGAGTCGATGGGCCAGTCCCGGGCCACCCGCGCCGAGGGGGCCCTCGACACGGTGATCACCGGCGCGGTGGTGCTCGACCACTGGGGCGTGGTCAAGGCCGACGTCGGGCTGCGCGACGGCCGGATCGTCGCGCTCGGCCGGGCCGGCAACCCGGACACGATGCCGGGCGTCCACCCGGACCTGGTGATCGGCCCGGCGACCGAGGTGATCGCCGGCAACGGCCGCATCCTCACCGCCGGGGCCGTCGACACCCACGTGCACCTCATCTGCCCGCAGGTCGTGCACGAGGCGCTGACCAGCGGCGTCACCACCATCGTGGGCGGCGGCACCGGCCCGGCCGAGGGAACCCGCGCCACCACGGTCACCCCGAACGCCTGGCACCTGGCCCGGATGCACGAGGCGCTCGACGCGTTCCCGGTGAACGTGCTGCTGCTCGGCAAGGGCAACACCGTCTCCGAGGAGGCGATGTGGGAGCAGCTGCGGGCCGGCGCGGGCGGCTTCAAGCTGCACGAGGACTGGGGGACCACCCCGGCGGTCATCGACGCCTGCCTGCGGGTGGCCGACGCCTCCGGCGTGCAGGTCTCCATCCACACCGACACCCTCAACGAGGCCGGGTTCGTCGCCGACACGCTGCGCGCGATCGCCGGCCGGGCCATCCACTCGTACCACACGGAGGGGGCGGGCGGCGGCCACGCGCCGGACATCATCACCGTCGCCAGCGAGCCGAACGTGCTGCCGTCGTCGACGAACCCGACCCGCCCGTACACCCGCAACACCCTCGCCGAGCACCTCGACATGCTGATGGTCTGCCACCACCTCAACCCGGCGGTGCCGGAGGACCTGGCGTTCGCGGAGAGCCGCATCCGCCCGTCGACGATGGCCGCCGAGGACCTGCTGCACGACCTCGGCGCGATCTCCATCATCGGCTCCGACGCGCAGGCGATGGGGCGCATCGGCGAGGTGATCACCCGCACCTGGCAGAGCGCCCACGTGATGAAGCGGCGGGTGGGCGCGCTGCCCGGCGACGGGCGCGCCGACAACCACCGGGCCCGCCGCTACGTCGCGAAGTACACCATCTGCGCGGCGATGGCCAACGGCCTGGAACGCGAGGTCGGGTCGGTGGAGCCGGGCAAGCTCGCCGACCTGGTGCTGTGGGACCCGGCCTTCTTCGGCGTACGGCCGCACCTGGTGCTCAAGGGCGGCATGATCGCGTACGCGCAGATGGGCGACGCGAACGCGTCGATCCCGACGCCGCAGCCGGTGCTGCCCCGGCCGATGTTCGGCGCGTACGGCGTGGCGTCGGCGGCGACCAGCCTCGCGTTCGTGGCCCCCGCGGCGCTGGAGGCCGGGCTGCGCCTCGACGTGCGCCGGCCCCTGGTCCCGGTCGCCGACGTGCGGTCGCGGGGCAAGGCCGACCTGCCGGAGAACGGGGCGATGCCGCGCATCGAGGTCGACCCGGACACCTTCACCGTCCGCATCGACGGTGAGGTGGTCGAGCCGGACCCGGTGCCGGAGCTGCCCATGACCCAGCTCTACCACCTGTTCTGACGACGATGACGAGCATGCTGCTCCTGCTCGCCGACGGGCGGTTCCCGGCCGGCGCGCACGCCCACTCCGGCGGGCTGGAGGCCGCCGTCGCCGCCGGGCTGGTCACCGACCTGGCGTCGCTGCGCGGCTTCCTGGTCGGCCGGCTGGCCACCGGCGGGCTGGTCGGTGCCGCGTTCGCGGTGGCGGCGCACCGGGCGGCGGCGGCCGGCGACCCCGGCCCCGCGCTGGCCCGGCTCGACGCCGAGCTGGACGCCCGCACGGCCGCCCCGGCGCTGCGCGCGGTCTCCCGCCGGCAGGGCCGGGCCCTGTTGCGCGCCGGGCGGGCGCTGTGGCCGGGCGGGCCGTTCGCCGCCCTGCCCGCCGACCCGGTCGGGCCGCACCAGCCGCTGGTGCTCGGGCTGGTCGGGTCGGCCGCCGGCCTCGACCCGGCCGAGCTGGCCACCGCCGCCGCGTACGGGTCGGTGACCGGCCCGGCGAGCGCGGCGGTGCGGCTGCTCGGCCTCGACCCGTACCGCGTGCACGGGCTGCTCGCCGCCCTGACGGCCGACGTCGACGCGACGGCGGCGCGGGCGGTGGCCGCCGCCGATGGGCCGCCGCAGTGGCTGCCGGCCGGCGCGGCCCCCCTCACCGACATCCATGCCGAAGTCCACACCACCTGGGAGGTGCGTCTCTTTGCGTCCTGAATCCGTTCCCCTGACCTCGTCGCACGACGAGGACGTCCCGCACACCCACCCCGAGCCCGGGGTCGACCCGCACGCCCCGCTGCCGCCGGCGGCCCGGCCGCTGCGCATCGGCATCGGCGGGCCGGTCGGCTCGGGCAAGACCGCCCTGGTCGCCGCGCTGTGCCGGGCGTTCGCCGCCGAGCTGCGCCTCGGCGTGGTCACCAACGACATCTACACCACCGAGGACGCGGACTTCCTGCGCCGGGCCGGGGTGCTCGACCCGGCCCGGATCCGGGCGGTGGAGACGGGCTGCTGCCCGCACACGGCGATCCGCGACGACATCGGCGCGAACCTCGACGCGATCGACGAGCTGTGCGAGGCGGTCGGCCCGCTGGACCTGGTGCTCGTGGAGAGCGGCGGGGACAACCTGACCGCCACGTTCAGCCGGGGCCTGATCGACCGGCAGATCTTCGTGGTCGACGTGGCCGGCGGCGACAAGGTGCCGCGCAAGGGCGGGCCCGGGGTCACCGCCGCCGACCTTCTGGTGATCAACAAGACGGACCTCGCGCCGATGGTCGGCGCGGACCTCGACGTGATGGACCGCGACGCGCGGGCCCGGCGCGGCGACCTGCCGACGGTCTTCCTGTCCATCGTCGGAGATCCGGAGGCGACCCGGGTGGCCGGGTGGATCCGGCACGAGCTGGCCCACCACCGGGCCGCCGTGGCCGTCGCCTGATGCGCGCGCGGGCCCGGGTGGTGGCGCGGGCCGACGGCCGCGGCGGGACCCGCCTCGCGGAGCTGCGCGGCGAGTCGCCGCTGCTGCTGCGGTCCACCGCCGCCGAGGGCGGGCTCGCCACGGTGTACGTGGTGGGCGGCGCGGCGGGCCCGCTCGGCGGCGACGACCTGCTGCTGGAGGTGGAGGTGGGTCCCGGCGCGGCGCTGCGCGTCGGCAGCGTCGCCGCCTCGGTGGCGCTGCCCGGCCGCCCCGGGACGGCGGCGTCCCGGATGCGGGTGCACGCGGTGGTGCACGCCGGGGGCACCCTGCACTGGGTGCCGGAGCAACTTGTCGCGGCGGCCGGCTGCGACCACGTCGCCGAGGCGCGGGTCGAGCTGGCCGCCGGGGCCCGGCTGACCTGGCGCGACGAGCTGATCTGCGGCCGGTACGGCGAGTCGCCGGGCGACGCCGTCGTGCACACGTCGGTCGACCACGACGGCCGGCCGCTGCTGCGCCAGTCGACGGCGGTCGGCCCGTCCGCGCCCGGCTGGGCGGGGCCCGCCGTGCTCGGCGGGGCCCCGGCGACCGGCTCGCTGCTGCTGGTGGGGCCGGACGTCCCGCCGGGCCTCGCGGCGGAGCCCGGCGTCGGGGTGACACCCGGCGTCGGGGTGCAGCCGGGCGGCCTGCCGGTCCCCCGGGCGCGGCCGGCGGCCGGCGACGGCGGCTCGGTGGCCTGGCTGCCGCTGGCCGGTGGCCCGGCGGCGCTGCTCACCGCCACCGCCGCCGACGCGCACACCCTGCGGGAGCTGCTCACCGGGGCCTGAGCGGCCCGGCGCGGGCGTGCGCCCCGGCCCGGCCCGGTGCGGCGGCTCCGGGCGTCAGCGGGCCGCGACGCGGGGGCGCGGGCCGGCCGCCGCGCCGACCGGGCGGCGACCGTCGCCCAGCCGGTCGACCAGCGCGGCCAGCGCCCCGGCCAGCGCCAGGTCGTCGTCGGTGGTCAGGCCGGCCAGGTCGGCCCGGACCAGGGCGTCGACGCGTTCCTGCTCGCGGCGGCCCCGGGCGGTCAGGTACGCGCGGATGCGCCGCCGGTCCTGCGGGTCGATCCGCCGGTAGACCAGGTTCTGGTCGACGAGCTGGTCGACCAGCTTGGTCAGCGTCCCCGGCGGCAGGGACTCCTCGGTGGCGACCTCGCTCATCGGGTGCCCCTGCCCGTCGGCGAGCAGGCAGAGCACCCGCCAGGCCTCCACGGTGAGGCCCTCGGCGGCCAGGACCGCGCCGACGCGCCGCGCGAGCAGCCGCTCGGCACGGGTCAGCGCACGCAGCAGGTCGACGGGCGTCGCGGGCACCTCGGGCATGACCCTCCCCCGTTAGGTGGGGCTGTCATCGTACCGAAAAGGTCCCGCATCCTGACCGCCTCTGGTGTGGGCACCGGCCGGCGGCAATCATGTCGTCATGTCCGTGCCGGCAGGGCGTCCGGCTGGTGCGCCGCATCCCCAGCCGGGGCAGACGCTCCACCTTCCCGCGCCCTGGCTCACCGTGGACCGGTCGGTGGTCAGCGTCGCGCTGGTCTACCCAATGCGGGGGCCCGCCGGGATGTTCGGGCCGACCTGCGAGCTCTGCGCGCAGCTCGCGGTGGAGGAGATCAACCGCGCCGGCGGGGTGCTCGGCCGCGAGCTGCGGCTGGTGCCCGTCGACGGCGGCGCACCGCCGGCCGAGGTGGCCGCCGAGGTGGAGGCGCTGGTGTCGACCGGCGCGGTGCAGGGGGTGACCGGCTGGCACATCTCCTCGGTGCGGCAGGCGGTGGCCCCGCGCGTCGCGCACCGGGTGCCGTACGTCTACACGGCGCTCTACGAGGGCGGCGAGCGCACCGAGGGCGTCTTCCTCACCAGCGAGACGCCCGACGCGCAGCTCTGGCCGGCGATGCGGCTGCTGGCCCGCGAGCAGGGCGTGCGCCGGTGGTACGTGGTGGGCAACGACTACGTGTGGCCGCGCCGCACGGCCCGCGCCGCCCAGCGGTACGCCCTGCGCAGCGGGGCGCGGGTGTGCGGGCAGCGGTTCCTGCCGTTGGGCACCCACGACTTCGGCCCGGTCCTGCGCGCCGTCGAGCAGTCCGAGGCGGACGGGGTGCTGATGCTGCTGGTCGGCGCGGACGCGGTCCGGTTCAACCGGGCGTTCGCCCGCGGCGGGCTCGACCAGCGCTGCCTGCGGCTGAGCACCCTGATGGACGAGAACATGCTGCTGGCCAGCGGGGCGGGCGCGACCCGCCGGTTGTTCAGCACGGCCGGGTTCTTCGCCGGCCTGGTCACCCGGGAGAACCTCGACTTCCACGGGGCGTTCGCCCGCCGGTTCGGGGTGGAGGCGCCGCCGCTGGGCAGCCTGGGGGAGTCCTGCTACGAGGGCGTGATGCTGCTGGCGGCGCTGATCGCCCGGGCCCGGACCCTGGACGTGCGGGCGATCGGGGCCGCCGCCGACGCGGTGTCCTACCAGGGGCCGCGGGGGGAGCTGCGGCTGCGGGGTCGGCACGTGCGCCAGCGGATCTACCTGGCCGAGGCCGACGGGCTCGACTTCGTGGTGCTGGCGGAGCTGTAGGGGCTGTGGGGGCGCTTGACAGCCGGCCGGGGAACCCCGCTAAAATCCTTCACGCAGGAAGTAACTCGTTCGCCGATCGTTTCGCCGAAATGGTCGTTCGGCGGATGGGCGACCGTTCTTCCGAATGTCTGATGTAGGCCGTCGCCGTTTCCGTGAATCCTCCGGAGACGGTGGCGGCCTTTGCTGCTTTCGGCTCGCTGAGCTGGCCTTACCGGCCGTTCGGGAAACAGGCAATTAAGGGCCGGGAAACGTGGCCGCAATGAATCGAGCCGAGGCTTTGCCCAGCCCGACGTCCACTGCGGATGATCGATCGGCGTCCCACCCGCCGGCCGGTCTTTCCGCCCGATGTGACACCCGTGACCGCACCGCTTCACCAATCGCCAATCACCAATCGCCAATGGCAATGCAGCCCGGCCCGCCAGGGCCGGTGGCCGTCGCTCCACGCATACCGCAGGGGAGATTGCATGTCACTGTTCCGGGGCCGCCGCATCCTGGCCGGCGCCATGGCCTTCGTCGTCGCGTCCACGCTGGCCGCGTGCGGCAGCAAGACCTCCGACACCACGTCCGGCACGGGCGTCAGCGCCGACGTCTCGGGCGACACCGTCAAGGTGGGCCTGCTCAACTCGCTCTCGGGCACGATGGCCATCAGCGAGGTCACCGTCCGCGACTCGATCATGCTCGCCGTGGAGGAGATCAACGCGGCCGGCGGCGTCCTCGGCAAGAAGATCGTGCCCGTCGGCGAGGACGGCGCCTCGGACTGGCCGACCTTCGCCGAGAAGGCCGAGAAGCTCATCTCCGAGGACCGCGTCGCCGCCGTCTTCGGCTGCTGGACCTCCGCCAGCCGCAAGGCCGTCAAGCCGGTGTTCGAGAAGAACAAGGCGCTGCTGTTCTACCCGGTGCAGTACGAGGGCCTGGAGCAGTCGCCCTACATCTTCTACACCGGGGCGACGACCAACCAGCAGATCGTCCCCGGCCTGGACTACCTCAAGGCGCAGGGCAAGAAGTCAGTCTACCTCGTGGGCAGCGACTACGTCTTCCCCCGCACGGCCAACAAGATCATCAAGGCGTACGCGAAGGCCAACGGGATGACCGTCCTCGGCGAGGACTACGCCCCGCTCGGCTCCACCGAGTTCGGCACCATCGTCAACAAGGTGAAGTCGGCAAAGGCCGACGCGGTGTTCAACACCCTCAACGGCGACAGCAACGTGGCCTTCTTCAAGGAGTACACCTCCGCCGGGCTCAACGCGGCCAGCATGCCCGTGGTGTCCGTGTCGATCGCCGAGGAGGAGGTCAAGGGCATCGGCACCCAGTACCTCGCCGACCAGCTGACCGCCTGGAACTACTACCAGACCACCCCCGGCGGGGTGAACGCGAAGTTCGTCGCCGCGTACAAGGCGAAGTACGGCGCGGACAAGCCCACCAGCGACCCGATGGAGGCCGCGTACGTGGCCGTGCACCTGTGGAAGGAGATGGTCACCAAGGCCGGCTCCTTCGAGGTGGAGAAGGTCCGCGCCGCCGCCGGCGGCATCACCTACGAGGCGCCCGAGGGCCTGGTCACCGTGGACGGCCCGACCCAGCACATCGCCAAGACCGCCCGGATCGGCAAGGTCGGCGCGGACGGGCTGATCACCGAGGTGTGGAACTCCGGCCAGCCGATCAAGCCCGACCCGTACCTCAAGAGCTACCCCTGGGCGACCGGCCTGAGCTGACCACCCCGGCCCGGGCGGCCCCGCGCCGCCCGGGCCCCACCCCTCCTCGGAGCGCAACCGTGACAGTCCTGTTCGGACAGCTCTTCACCGGCGTCAGCATCGGCGCGGTCCTGCTGCTCGTCGCGCTCGGGCTCGCGCTGACCTTCGGCCAGATGAACGTCATCAACATGGCCCACGGCGAGTTCATCATGGCCGGCGCCTACACCACCTACGTGCTCCAGCAGACGATCACCTCGGCCGGCTGGTCGCTGCTGGCCGCCCTGCCCGTCGCCTTCGCGGTGGCCGGCACGCTCGGGGTGCTGCTGGAGGTGCTGCTCATCCGCCGCCTCTACGCCCGGCCCCTGGACACCCTGCTCGTCACCTGGGGCGTGTCGCTCATGCTCCAGCAGGCGGCCCGGGACATCTTCGGCAGCCCCAACGTGCAGACCCGCGCGCCCGCGCTGCTCACCGGCAACGTGGCGCTGCCCGGCAGCATCACCGTCGCCAACAACCGGCTGTTCATCCTCGGCCTCGCCGTGGCGGCCGTGGCGGCGCTGACCCTCGCCCTGCGGCTCACCCCGCTGGGCCGCCGCATCCGCGCCGTGGTGCAGAACCGCGACCTCGCCGCCGTCTCCGGCATCGCCACCGCCCGGGTCGACCGCACCACCTTCTTCGTCGGCTCCGGCCTGGCCGGCGTCGCCGGGGTCGCGCTGACCCTGCTCGGGCCGATCGGCCCGACGATGGGCACCAACCTCATCATCGACGCCTTCCTGGTGGTCGTGGTCGGCGGGATCGGCCAGCTCAAGGGCAGCGTGATCGTCGCCTTCGCCCTCGGCGTGCTCCAGGCCACCGGTGAATACCTCACCACCCTCAGCGTCGCCAAGGTGATCGTCTTCGTGGCGATCGTCGCGTTCCTCCAGTGGCGGCCACAGGGCCTGTTCACCCTGCGTACCAGGAGCCTCGCATGACCACCGTGACCGGCCCGGCCACCGCCACCGACGGGCCCGCCGCACCGCCGCCGCCCGCGCGCCGCACCGGCGGCCGGGCCCGCGCGGCGCTCGGCTTCGCCGTCGGCGCGGCGCTGCTGTTCGGCGCGGCCCCCCTGCTGCTGTCGGACTTCCGGCTGGCGCTGCTGGCCAAATACCTGTGCGTCGCGATGGTCGCCGTCGGCATCGGCATCGCCTGGGGCCGCGGCGGCATGCTCACCCTCGGCCAGGGCGTCTTCTTCGGCCTCGGCGGCTACGCGATGGCCATGCACCTCAAGCTCGCCGACGCGGGCCCCGGCGCGCTGCCCGACTTCATGCAGCTGTACGGGCAGCTCGACGAGCTGCCGTGGTGGTGGCGGCCGTTCGCCAGCCCCTGGTTCGCCCTGCCCGCCACCGTGCTGCTGCCCATGATCGTCGCCTTCGGGCTCGGCTCGCTGGTCTTCCGCCGCCGCGTGCGGGGCGCCTACTTCGCCATCCTCAGCCAGGCCCTCGCCGCCGCGATGGTGATCCTGCTGGTCGGCCAGCAGGGCACCACCGGCGGCACCAACGGCCTGACCGACATCCAGGGCTTCTTCGGCTACGACCTGGACGACCCGGTCAACCAGCGCACGGTCTACTTCCTGATCGCCGCCGCCCTGCTGGGGCTGCTCGCGCTGGCCCGCCAGCTCATCCACAGCCGCTACGGCGAGCTGCTGGTGGCCGTGCGCGACGGGGAGGAGCGGGTCCGGTTCCTCGGCTACGACCCGGCCACCGTCAAGGTCGTCGCCTACGTGGTGGCCGCCGGGATGGCCGGGCTCGCCGGGGCGCTGTTCGTCCCCGCCGTCGGCATCATCTCGCCCGCCCTGATCGGCATCGTGCCGTCCATCGAGTTCGTCATCGGCGTCGCCGTCGGCGGGCGGGCCACCCTGCTCGGCCCGGTGCTCGGCGCGGTCGCGGTGGCCTGGGCCCGTACCGCGCTGTCCGAGCGGTTCCCGGGCACCTGGACGTACCTGCAGGGGCTGCTGTTCGTGCTGGTGGTGGCGTTCCTCCCCGGCGGCCTGGCGTCGCTGTGGGCGCTGCGGCGCACCCGGGGCGCGACGCCCGGACGGCCGCCGTGGTGGCGGCGGTTCCCGCCCGCCCGCAGCGGCCGGACCCGGACGGAGGCGCCGGCGGCATGACCGACGAACGAACGGACGGCCTGTGCGTGCGGGGCCTTCGGGTCAGCTTCGACGGCTTCACCGCCGTCGACGGCGTCGACCTGGACGTGCCCGCCGGTGACCTGCGCTTCCTCATCGGGCCCAACGGCGCGGGCAAGACCACCCTCGTCGACGCCGTGACCGGGCTGGTCCGGGCCACCGGCTCGGTGCGCTTCGGCGACCGGGAACTGCTCGGCCGGGACGTGCACCGCATCGCCCGCCTCGGCGTCGGCCGCACCTTCCAGACCGCCGCCGTGTTCGAGGAGCTGACCGTCGCGCAGAACCTCGACATCGCCGCCGGGGCCGGGCGGAGCTGGTGGACCCTGGCCCGCCGCCGGCGGCAGCTGCCCGACGCGGTCGTCGCCGCCCTCGACACCATCGGCCTCGCCGGCCGGGCCGACCATCTCGCCGGCACCCTCGCCCACGGGCAGAAGCAGTGGCTGGAGATCGGCATGCTGCTCGTCTCCGACGCCCGGCTGCTGCTGCTCGACGAGCCGGTCGCCGGGATGAGCCACGACGAGCGCGACGCCACCGGCGCGCTGCTGGAGACCGTCAGCCGGGACCGCACCGTCGTGGTCATCGAACACGACATGGACTTCCTGCGCCGCTTCGCCCGCACCGTGACCGTGCTGCACGCCGGGCGCGTGCTCAGCGAGGGCACCGTCGCCCAGGTCCAGGCCGACCCGCGGGTGCAGGAGGTCTACCTCGGCCACCCCGTCGACGCTCCCACGGAGGCGTGATGTTGACACTGCGCGGCGTGCACGCCGGGTACGGCCGCAGCCAGGTCCTGCACGGCGTGGACCTCGCCGTCCCCGCCGACGGCGTCGCCGCCATGCTGGGGCACAACGGGGCGGGCAAGAGCACCCTGCTGCGGGTCGCGGTGGGCCTGCTGCGGCCCCGCGCCGGCACCGTCGAGCTGGCCGGGGAGGACGTCACCCGCCTCGCCCCGCACCAGCGGGTCGCCCGGGGCATGGCGTACGTGCCGCAGGGGCAGCAGTGCTTCCCGCACCTGACGGCGGGGGAGAACCTGCGGCTGGTCGCCGACGGCCGGCGCGACGGCCCGGCTGCCACCGCCGAGGCGCTGGACCTGTTCCCGGCGCTGCGCCCGCTGCTGCGCCGCCGGGCCGGGCTGCTCTCCGGCGGCCAGCGCCAGCAGCTCGCCATCGCCCGGGCGCTGATCACCCGGCCGAAGCTGCTGCTGCTCGACGAGCCCACCGAGGGCATCCAGCCCTCGGTGGTCGCCGAGATCCAGGACCGCGTCGTCGAGCTGACCGCCCGCGCCGGCATCCAGGTGCTCCTCGTGGAGCAGCACCTCGGCTTCGCGCTGCGGGTCGCCCAGCGCTACTACGTGCTGGAGTCCGGCCGGGTCACCTCGACCGGCGACGGCGGGGCCGACGCCGAGCGCGCCGTGCGCGCCGCGCTCGCCGTCTGACCCCGCCCCGCCCCAGCCCGATCTCTCAGCCCGACGTCGCGGGCCGCCGGCCCAGCCCGCCTCAGCCCGGCGGCTCCGCCCGACGCCTCAGCCCGGCTCGGCCCGGCTCGGCCCGGCTCAGCCCGCCGGCTCAGGCGGCGCGAACTCGACGAGCACGACGCCCGGCTGGGGCACCAGCAGCTCCACCGTCGCCACCCCGTCGACCACGTCCGGCTCGACGGGCTCGGCCGGCAGCGTGTCGGCGGCCCGCAGCGCGTCCCACTGCCCGTCGGTCGGCCAGTCGCCGACGCCGAGCCGGCCCGCGAGGGTGGTGACGTCGCCGTGCTCGCGGTCGAGCCTCGTCACCGTCGCGCCGCCGCCGGGCCCGCCGGCCACGCTCAACCGGACGAGCCGGGCCAGCGCCGGATCGCCGTCGCGTTTCGACTGGTCGAGCGTCGACACCCAGACCAGCACGGCGAGGCCGCCGTCGGCGTGCCGGCTCGCCCACGCCTGCACCAGGCCGTCCGCGCCGTCCCCGGACGCCCGCACCGGCAGCTCCGTGTCGCCGAGCCGGGCGAGCAGCCGCAGGGCGTGGTAGCGGGGCTTGGCGATGCCGCCGACGGTGATCAGGCCGAACCCGCCGTGCAGCAGCCGGGGCGGGCGGCCCAGCTCCTCGAAGTGGTCGCTGGCCACCCAGTAGGACAGGGCGTCGACCCGGCCGGCGGCCGACCGCATGCCGCCGAGCAGGAACGTCGCCGCCGACGCGCCGTCGTTGACGGGATGGAAGTGGGTGGGCGTGACGCCCCACTCCGTCCACAGCAGCCGGGCGTGCGGGAAGCCGAGCCGGCGCAGGGTGGGCCGCAGGTCCAGCGGCGGGCTGCCGTACGTGTGGGTGGAGACGAAGTCGACCGGTGCGCCCGTGCGCGCGGCGTGTTCCAGCAGGGCGTCGACCCAGCCGGCGGCGGCCGACGACGGCCCGCCCACGGCGATGCGGTCGTCGACGTCCTTGACCGCGCGGGCGGTGACCTCGTACAGCCGCATCCACTCCTCGCGGGTGCCGGCCCAGAACACCTCCAGGTTCGCCTCGTTCCACACCTCGAAGTCCCAGCCGAGCACCGCCTCGCCGTACCGGTCGAGCAGGTGCGCGACGAGCGCGCGGACCAGCTCCGCCCAGCGGTCCCAGTCCTTCGGCGGCGAGATCACCCCCCGGTAGGCGAACACCGTCCGCTCCGGGTCGCGGGCCAGGTCGCGGGGCATGAAGCCGATCTCCACGACCGGCCGCAGCCCGGCCGAGAGCAGCAGGTCGTAGACGCGGTCCACGCCGGCGAAGTCGTGCACCGGCCGGCCGTCGACCTCCCGGTAGACGCCCAGGTCGTCGTGCAGGATCGCGTGCGCCCGCACGGCCTCGACGCCCACCTCCGCGCGGACGCGGCGCAGCGCCGCCAGCAGCTCCGCCCCGATCTCCCGGCCGCCGCTGGTGTCGGCGCACAGGAGCTGGGACAGCCGCTCGCTGCCGATCATCGGCTGCCAGGGCCGGTGCAGCGGCGTGCCCGGCGCGGCGGCGTCGACGCGCACGTCCACCGTCGGCGGCGGGCCGTCGGCGGCCGGCAGCGCGGCGGCGACGACCGGGTCGCCCAGCGCGCCGGTGACGGTGACCTCGGGCACGGCGGCCACGGCGTACGCGTAGGGCCGGCCGGGCTCGCCGGTGGTGTCGACGTACCAGGTGTCGGGCACGGCGAGCACGTCGCCGCCCTGGTGGTCGACCGGGGCGAACGTGCCGGCGGGCCGCCCATCGCGCAGCGGGGCCCGGTGCACCAGGTAGCCGACGGCGTCGGGCACCGGCGACCAGGACAGCCGCACTTGGCCCACCCCGGCGACCGCGGCCAGCCCGGCCGGCGGCGGCAGGTCCGGGGTGCCGCCCGCCGCCCCGCGCTCGTCGCTGCGCAGCGCGATGCGCCGCGTCCAGTCGCCCCGGGCGTCGACGCCCGCGGCCTGGCCCCCGCCCGCCTCGTGGTTCCCGGCGCGGTGGCCTGCGATGTCGTGGCGGCCCGTCATCGCTGCCCCCCACCCTGCGGGAGGGAGAACTCCTCCATCCGCATCAGCGGCGCGACCCGCTGCTTCATCGGCCCCTGCTCGAACGGCCGGCGCAGCACGTCGTGGGCCAGGGCGTTGCCCAGCGCCGCCAGCACCATCCCCTGGTCCAGCGCCAGGTAACGCTTCGACACCCGCCCGGTGGTCACGTCCACCGAGTCGTAGAACCCGCCCGGCCCGTACGCGTCGAAGTCCCGCCGCAGGTTCGCCAGGTTGCGCAGGGCGTCGTCGGGCGCGTAGCGCAGCGCCAGGAAGGAGGCGTGCGGGGTCATCACGCCCCGGCCGTAGCCCGCCGGCGGCGGCTGGGCGGGCCGGCACTCGCCGTACCCGGGGTCGACCGAGGTGCGCTCCTGGTCGGAGGTGTAGCCCGGCCCGTCCATGCCGATCTGGTCCACGCCGTACTCCCGGTAGCCGCCATCGGGGTCGTTGGCGGGGGAGAAGCCCCAGTAGCCGTAGCCGGCCTCCCGCAGCCCGTGCTCGATCTGCGCCCGCACGTACGTCGGGTGGTTGACCGCCCAGCTACGCGGGCCCCACCGGTCCTCGGGCACGAACAGCGGCACCATCAGCGCCTCGAACATCGACCCGCCCCAGCTCGGCACGAGCTGCAACCCCCGGTAGCGGTAGGCGCCCTCGAACACCCGCACGCCCAGGTAGGTGCGCCACTGGCCGACGGCCCGCTGCTCCGTCCACGCCCAGTCGCAGCCCTCCGGGTCGAACGTGCGGTACGTGCCGAAGTAGTGCTCCGGCGGGATCTGCCCGGCCGCGATGCCGAGGTAGCCGGCGATGCGCGGCTCGGTGTTGAACGCGCCGTAGTGGTGGCAGGTGTAGAACACGTCCGGCCCGGTGCGGTAGTTGCCGGCCACCGAGCAGCCCGGCGGCGGCTCCGCCCAGAACCCGCCCCGCAGCTGCCGCTGCGCCGGGTCGTAGTAGTAGCCGAAGTCCATCCGGCGCAGCAGCGCGTCGGCGCGACCAGCCAGCTCCGGCACCGCCTGCCGCACCACCGTCAGCGCCGTGGCGAGCCAGCCGTTGTCCACGCTGGACAGAAACGGGTGCACGGCGCTGCCGTCGACCGGCCAGGTGGTCAGCTTCGCCCCGGTCGCCGGGTCGTACCAGTTGTAGTACATGCCGGACGGCTCGTGGACCTCCAGCCGGCCCAGCGTGGCGAGGGTGCGGGCGATGCGGTCGCGGGCCTGGCCGGCGCTGACCAGGCCGGTCTCCCGGGCCGCCACGGTGCTCCACAGGTACGCGCCGACGTTGGTCGGCGACGTGTACCCGGCGCGGTCGGCCGGGTCGAGGTCGCCGCCGACGTTGTCGGCCGCCAGCCCGGTGCCCGGGTCGACCATGGCGGCCATCGACCGCCAGGTGTCGGCGGCGTACTGGCGCAGCGCGGCGGCCGGTGATCCGCCGGGCGCGGCGGCCGGCGGCGCGGCTGCGGCCGGCGGGGCCACGGCGGCGGTCAGCCCGAGGGCCAGCAGCACCGCCGCGGCGCGGAACGGATGGGACCTGGATCGCACGAGGAGACTCCTCACTGGAGGCCGGTCAGGTCAGGTGGGACGGTGGCTCACTTCAGGCCGGTCGTGGCGATGCCCTGGACGAAGTGCCGTTGCAGCGCGACGAACACCAGTAGGACCGGCACGATGACGGCCACCGAGCCCGCCATCAGCAGCCCGTAGCGGGTGTTGTTCTCGCCGATGGCGTACAGGGCCAGCGCCACCGGCAGGGTGTATCGGTCCTCCGACTGCGCGACGACGAGCGGCCAGAGGAAGTTGTTCCACGACGACAGGAACGTCAGGATGCCGAGGGTGGCCAGGGCCGGCCCGCACAGCGGCAGCACGACCCGGGCGAAGATCCGCAGCTCGCCCGCGCCGTCGACCCGGGCCGCCTGGATCAGGTCGTCGGGCAGCCCGGTGATGAACTGGCGCATCAGGAACACCCCGAACGGGCTGGCCAGCCACGGCAGGATCAGCCCGGCGTAGCTGTCCACCAGCCCGAGCCGGCTCACGAGGATGAACAGCGGCACGAAGGTGACCATCCCCGGCACCATCAGCATGCCGAGCACCAGCGCGAACACCACGCGCCGGCCGGGGAACTCCAGCTTCGCCAGGGCGTAGCCGAGCATCGAGCAGAACACGAGGTTGCCCACGGTGACGGCGCCGGCCACCAGGACGCTGTTGAGGAAGAACGCCGGGAAGTCCAGCTCGGTGAACAGGTGCCGGTAGTTGTCGAGCGTCGGCGCCTCCGGCAGCCAGGTCGGCGGCGTCCGCCGGATCTCCGCGTCCGGCTTGACCGAGCCGAGCAGCATCCACACGAACGGGCCGACCAGCACCACGAGGCCGCCGGCCAGCACCACGTACACCCAGGGCTGGCCCCGTTCCCGTCTCTTCGCGGTCGTCGTCATGGCGACCTCCTCACGTCTTCGACCGCATCAGCCGGAACTGCGCGGCGGTGAGCCCGACGACGGCGACGAACAGCACGTACGCGATCGCCGCCGCGTAGCTGTAGTTGCCGAAGCCGAACTGCTGGTAGATGTAGAAGGCCACCGACAGGGTGCTGTCCAGCGGCCCGCCGCCCGTCATCACGAACGGCTCCTCGAAGAACTGCAGGTAGCCGATGCCGGTCACCACCCCGCCGAAGAGCAGGGTGGGGCGCAGCAGGGGCAGGGTGACGTGCCGGAACCGCGCCCAGGCCCCGCAGCCGTCGATGGCCGCCGCCTCGTGCAGCTCGCCGGGGATCGCCTGCAGGCCGGCGAGGAAGACCACCATCAGGAAGCCCATGTTCCGCCAGGCCGCCATCACCACCAGCGACGGCAGCGCCGTGCGGGTGTCGGACAGCCACGCCGGGCCGTCGACGCCGAGGTGGGCGAGCAGGGTGTTGACGAGCCCGCTGTCGGGTTCGAGCAGGAACCGCCAGACCACGGCGACGGCGACAATGCTGGTCACCACCGGCAGGTAGTAGCCCACCCGGAAGAACGTGCGGAACCTGCTGATCCCCGCGTCGAGGGCGACGGCCGCGGCCAGCCCCAGCACCATCGTCAGCGGCACGCCGAGCAGCACGAACCACGCCGTGTTGGCGGCGGCCCGCCGCAGCGTCTCGTCGCCGAACAGCCGCACGTAGTTGTCCACGCCCACCGGGTCGACCGCGAGCGGGTCGCGCAGGTCGGCGCTGCGCAGGTCGGTGAAGCTCATGGCGGCCGAGGCCAGCACGGGGCCCGCCATGAACACGGCGAAGATCAGCAGGAACGGCAGCGCCAGGCCCCACCCGGCGATCCGCTGGCGGCGGGTGACGCCGCGCCGGCCCGGCCGCCGGCCGGTGTTGCCGTGCCGGCCGGGCCACCTGGTGCCGCGCCGGCCGGGCCGCGCGCCGACGGCAGGCGCGGCCCGCCGCGCGAGGGCGGACGCCACCTCAGCTCCCGGTGCCGATGGCCGACGCCTTGGCCTGCATCTCCCGGGCGGCGGTGGCCGGGTCGGTCACGCCCCGCACCACCCGCTCGATGCCGTCGTCGATGACGTCGGCGACCTGCTCCCAGGTGGCCATCGCCGGCGGCGACTTGGCGTCGGCGAGCTGCGCGCCGAACGCCTTGAGCAGCGGGTCGTCGGCGAGCTTGCCCGACTGCCAGGTCGCCGTCACCGCCGGCAGGCTGCCGACCAGGTCGTAGAGCTTCTGCTGGGCGGCCGGCGAGGTGAGGTACCGGACGAACTTCCAGGCCGTGTCGCGGTTGTCGGTGTCCCGGTAGACCACCAGGTCCGCACCGCCGATGAACGAGGTGCCGGCCTGCTCGCGGGGCATCGGCGCGACGTCCCACTTGCCCTCCAGCGCCGCGCCGCCCTGCTCGCGCAGGATGCTCATGTGCCAGGGGCCGGAGACGAACGCCCCGATGTCGCCGGAGACGAAGCCGCTCTCCTGCGCGCCCGGCGCGACCTGGCTCGGGGCGAGCCCCTGCCGGAAGAACGACGCGTAGTATTCCAGCGCCGCCCGCATCTGCGGGGTGTCCAGGGTGAACTTCCCGTCGGCCAGGACGTCCGCCCCCGCCTGCCAGGCGAACGGCAGGAACGACTGCCACGCGCCGGTGCCGCCCGGTTGCAGCGAGATGCCCCACTTCGCCCCGCCGGCCTCCTTGAGCCCCTTGGCGAACGCGGTCAGTTCCTGCCAGTTGGCGGGCTTGCCGACCCCGGCCGTCGCGGCGAGGTCCGTGCGGTGGTAGATCAGCCGGGTCTCGACGTACCAGGGGACGCCGTAGGCGGTGCCGTCGACCACCGTCGTGTCCCACGCGCCCGGGAAGAACGCGGCGCGGTCGAACAGCCCGGCGGGCGTCGGGTCCAGGGCCCCGGTCTTGGCGAACTCGCCCATCCAGGTGGAGCCCATCATGCTCACGTCCGGCGTCTGCCGGCCCGCGATCGCGGTGGCGAGCTTGTCGTGGGCGGCGTCGAACGGGAACGCGGTGACGGTGACCTTGGCCGCCGGGTTCTCCCGGGTGAAGTCGTCGGCCAGGGCCCGCAGCTTCTCCCCCTCGGCGCCCATCGCCCAGACCGTGATCTCGCCGGTGGCCCTGCCCTCCGCGACCGCCCCGCCGGCTGCCGGCCCGCCGGACCCCGGCCCGCCGTCGTCCCGGCCGCAGCCGGTCACGCCCAGCGCGAGCGCGGCCACGACCGCTGTCGCGTGTCTCCAGTGCCTCATAGCGCCTCCTGAGGGGGATGGGTCGCCACGGCCGGGTCACCGCGCGGTGCGGGAACCCGCCGCCGGACGGTGTCCGGCCGCCGTGGGGTCGTGCTCGGTGGTGGTGTGCTCGGTAATGGTGGTGTGCTCGGTGGCGGGGCGGTGCTCGGCGGCGGGGCCGGCCCCGGTGTTCGCGGCGCAGCCGCAGCTGCGCCGGACGACGAGGTCGGTCGGGAGCACCAGAGCGCCATCGGACGCTCCGTCCTCGCCGGCCGCGGCGCGCAGCAGCAACCGCGCGGTCCGCCCGGCCAGCTCGCGCACCGGCTGCCGGACGGTGGTGAGGGCCGGGCTGACGAGCGCCGCCATCGGAATGTCGTCGAAACCGGTGACGACCAGGTCGGCGGGCACCCGCACGCCCCGGGCCGCCGCGCCGACGAGCATCCCGAGCGCGGTCTCGTCGTTGGCGCAGACCACGCCCCGGGGCGGGGCCGCCCGGCTGAGCAACTGGTCGGCGGCGAACACCCCGTCGTGCTGTTCGAGGCCGACCCGCAGCGGCGCGCGGGGCAGCGGCAGGCCGAGCTGTCGGTGCGCGTCGCGGAAACCCTCCCAACGGCCGGTCACGTCCGGCGAGTTGCGGGGGTCGCCCACGAACACCAGCCCGCGCAGCCCGTGGTCGGCCAGCAGGTGCCGCGTCAGCGCCGTCGCCGCCGCGACGTTCTCCGCGCGTACGGAGGGCACGCCGGGCGGCCCCTCGCCGGCGAGGACCACGACGGGCACGAGTGCCGCCAGCTCCCGCAGCGTGTCGGGGGAGACGGTGCCGCCGAAGACGGCGAGCCCGTCCACCCGGCGGGCCATCTCCACGACCTCGGCGTCGGAGTCGTCCCGCAGGTGGGTGCAGAGGATGTGGACGCTGGTGCGGGTGTGCACCGCCTCCGCCTCGAAGCCCTGGATCAGCTCCGAGAAGTACGGGCCGGACAGCCCCGGGAACACCAGGCCGACCGCGCCGTGCCGGCCGGCGGCGAGGGCCCGGCCGAGGTGGTCGGGGCGGTAGCCGTGCTCCTCGATGGCCCGCTGCACCCGCCGCCGGGTCTCCTCCGACACCTGACCGACGCCGTTGGACACCCGGGAGACGGTGGCGACCGACACCCCGGCCAGCCGGGCGATCTCCCGGACCGTCAGCCGATCGCTGCCCATGGGCTCCCTCGCTCCGTCGTGCGCCCTCGGTAACCGGTTTCAGTAACCGGTTACCGAGCACCATAGGCAAACTCCGATGACTCCACAACCCGGGCGTCGCCCCGGCTCCATAGCAGACGCCCCGCCGCGCCGGGTGCTGTCCACAGCCCGCCGACTGTCCACAGACCCGGCCGGTGGCCGGTTGCGACCCGCCGCGCCGGCCGGCACGGTCCCGGCATGGACGAGGTGCTGCGGGACCTGGTGCGGCGCGGCGGCGGGCTGGTCACCCGGGCGATGGCGACACAGGTGGTGCCCCCGTGGACCCTTCAGCACGCGTGCGCGGCCGGTCACCTGGTGCGGGTGCTGCCCGAGGTGTTCGTCGCGGCCGGCCTGCTGAGCGAGGAGGCGGATCGGGGCACCCTGCCCGCCCTCGGTCGCCTGCACCCCGCCCTCGGCCACCGGGCGGTCTGCGCCTGGGCCGGCGGGCGGGCCGCGCTCAGCCATCTCAGCGCGTTGCACGTGTGGGGCCTGCACCGGCAGGGGGCCGGCGACGTCCTGCACCTGAGCGCACCGGTGCACCCGGCCATCCGCACCCGACCCGGTGTCCGCGTACACCGCCGCCAAGGTTTCGTCGTCGGGCCGCCGCAGGTGGTAAGGCGCGGCGGCCTGCCGGTGACCCGCCTCGACCAGACCCTGGTGGACTCGTGGCCCCTGCTGCCGCACGCCGAGCGCCGGGCACCGGTGATCCGCGCCGTCAACGACCGGCTCACCACCGCCGAACGGCTGTGGCGCGCCTTGGCCGGCGCGCCCAGGCTTCCCGACCGGCCGGCCCTGCGCACCCTACTGACCCGACTCGGCGAGGGCTGCCGCAGCCCGCTGGAGATCTGGGGGCACGAGCACGTCTTCACCGGCCCCGGAATGCCATCCTTCCGCCGGCAGGTGCGGGTCAGGGTCGGGCAGCGCACCATGTACCTGGACCTGCTGGCCGAGCGAGAACGCGTCAACATCGAACTCGACGGCGCGACGACGCACGGCGACCCGCGACAGCGGGAGATCGACCTGCGCCGGGACGCCCTGCTGGCCACCCTGGGCATCCTGGTGGTCCGTTTCGCCCACCGTCGCCTCGTGCACGAGCCCGACGAGGTACGCCGCGAAACCCTGGCCATCCTCGCCGCCCGCGCGGCTCCGCCGCGCCCCTGACCGATCGGTGGCCGCCGCCGCGAACCCGGCCGGCCGATCGTTGGCTGTCTCCGCTATACGACACGCCGACGCGATTGCACCGCAGCCGGCCACCGAACGGGTGCCCCCGAGACGCGCAGCGGGCCGGGGAGGAACGATCAGTCCTCCCCGGCCCGGTGAACGCGCCGGACGGGCTACAGCCCGAACCGCGCCTGGTGGATCCGGTGCTGCGCGCCGCGGACGAAGAGCCGCAGCTCGCCGCCGTAGACGACCGCCGCCGGCGTCGACTTCGCCCCGGCGGGGCCGGGCACGGTGGTCCAGCCGGACCAGGCGTCGGTGGCGAGGTTGTAGCGGTTGGTGCGCACGGTGTTGGCCGCGCCCTGCGCGAACAGGTGCAGGTCGCCGCCGTAGATGGTGGTGGCGGGTGCGGATCTGGCTCCGGCGGTGCCGGGGATGGTGGCCCAGCCGGTCCAGTCGCCCGTGGTGAGGTTGTAGCGGTTGGTCCGCACGGTGCCGCCGGTGCCCTGGGTGAAGAGGTGCAGGTCGCCGCCGTAGATGGTGGTGGCGGGTGCGGATGTGGCTCCGGCGGTGCCGGGGACGGTGGTCCAGCCGGCCCAGGTGTTGGTGGAGGCGTTGTAGCGGTTGGTGCGGATGGTGTTGGCTGCGCCCTGCGCGAAGAGGTGCAGGTCGCCGCCGTAGATGGTGGCGGCGGGCGCGGACTTCGCCCCGGCGGTGCCGGGCACCGTGGCCCAGCCCGACCAGGTGCCGGTGCCCAGGTTGTAGCGGTCGAACCGGACGGCGCCGCCCGCGCCCCGGGCGAACAGGTGCAGGTCGCCGCCGTAGACGGTGGCGGCGGGCCCCGACTTCGCCCCGGCGTCGCCGGGGACCGGGGTCCAGCCGGAGGCCGGCGGAAGCTGCGGCCGGCCCCAGCTCTGCGCCGGGGCCGCCGAGGCCGGCGCCGCGACCAGCGCGGTGGCCCCCACAACGAACACCAGCAGACGGCTCAGCGTTCTCGCTGGATGAGTCAGACGCACATGGGCTCCTTCGTGGACGATGGTGGCTGGACGATACCCGCCCCGGCGGGAGCGCCGGGTGCCCCGGACGGTGCCGCCGAACGGTGTCCCGCGCGGGTGTGACGCGCCACGCCGCCCTCAGGTTTCACGAAGCGCGGCTTTACGAGCCGTGCCAGGAGCGCCACAGGGACGCGTACACGCCGTCGGCGGCGACCAGCTCGTCGTGGCCGCCGATCTCGGTGATCCGGCCGTCCTCCAGCACCGCCACCCGGTCGGCGTCGTGCGCGGTGTTGAGCCGGTGCGCGATGGCGATGACGGTCCGCCCGGCGAGTACCGCCGCCAGCGCCCGTTCGGTGCGCCGGGCGGTCGTCGGGTCCAGCGCTGCCGTCGCCTCGTCGAGGATCAGCGTGTCGGGGTCGGCCAGCACCAGCCGGGCCAGCGCCAACTGCTGGGCCTCCGCCGCGCCGAGACCCCGGGCGCCGTCCCCGAGCTGCGTGTCGAGGCCGTGGGGCAGGCCGGCGTGCCAGTCCGCGCCGACCGTGTCCAGGGCGGCGCGCATTCGCTCGTCGGTGGCGTCCGGGGCGGCGAACGCGAGGTTGTCACGCAGCGAGCCGATGAAGACGTGGTGCTCCTGCGTGACGAGCGCGATCCGGCGACGCCGCTCGGCCGGGTCGAGGTCGGTGACCGCGACGCCGCCGAGGCTCACCACCCCCTCCTGCGGGGCGTCGATCCCGGCGAGCAGCCGGGCCAGGGTGGACTTCCCGGCACCCGAGGGGCCGACCACGGCGAGGCGTTCCCCGGGCTCGACCGCCAGGTCGATGCCGCGCAGCACCTCGTGCCCCTCGGCGTACGAGAACCGCGCGCCCCGCACGACGAGCCGCCGCCCGTGCGGCGCGTCGGCGCGCCCGCGCGGCTCCGGCGGCACCAGCCCCACGCCGAGGACCCGGGCGAGCGAGGCGATGCCGCGCTGCGCCTGCTCGACCCACTGCAACAGCCGGTCCAGCGGGTCGATCGCCTGCTGGAGGTAGAGCGCGGCGGCGACCACCTCGCCGAGGCTGACCATGCCGCGCGACAGGAACACCCCGCCGACACCGAGCACGGCGGCGATCGGCAGCGCGTAGCTGCCCTCCACACCGGGGAAGAACACCGACCGCAGCGTGAGCGTGGCCCGCCGCGCCGCCCACACCCCGGCGACGCGACCGGTGCCGTACGCGACGCGGTCGGCCCCCAGCCGCAGCGCCTCGATCGTGCGCGCGCCCTCCGCCGTGGTGGTCAGCGCCTCGGTCAGCTCGGCCGTCGCCGCCCCCTCGGCGAGGTAGGCGGGCCCGGCCCGGCGCAGGTACCAGCGGGTCACCGCCCAGATCGACGGCAGCCCGGCCAGCGCGACGAGCCCGAGCAGCGGGTCCAGCAGGAACACCGCCGCGAACAGCAGCAGCAGGTGCGTGCCGGCGATGACGACCGTCGGCACGACCTCGCGCACGGTGGTGCCGACCGTCGTCACGTCGACCGAGCTGCGGGTGGCCAGGTCGCCGGTGCCGGCGCGCTCGACCACGGACACGGGCAGGGCGAGCATCCGGGTGACGAACTCCTCCCGCAGCCGGGCGACGGCCCGCTCGCCGAACCGGTGCCCGGCGTACTGCGCGTAGCGGGAGAGCAGGCCCTGGGCCAGCACGCAGGCGGCGATGGCGAGCGCCAGCCGGTCCACGGCGGCGACGCCCGCGCCGGCGGAGACCTCGTCGACGATCCGGCCGAGCAGCCACGGCGCGCCGAGCCCGGCGACCGTGGCGGCGACGTGCAGCGCCAGCACGACCGCCACGGCCCGCCGGTCCCGCGCGATCAGGTCGAGGGCGGCCCGGCGTACGGCGGCCCGGCCCGCCACCGGAAGCTTCGTCACCGCCCCGCCCGCCCGGCCTCGACGGCCTCGTCGCCGGCGGCCCTGTCCTCGGCGGCCCTGTCCTCGGCGGTCCTGTCCTCGGCGGACTTGGCGGGCTCGCCGTCGGTGGTGCCCTCGGTGCGGGACACCAGCGCGCGGTAGCCCGGGTCGCGGGCGAGCAGGTCGGCGTGGGCGCCGGTGGCGACGATCCGGCCGGCGCTCAGGTGCGCGACCGTGTCGGCGTGCCCCAGCAGCAGCGGGGACGTGGCCAGCACGATCGTGGTGCGCCCGGCCCGCGCCTCGCGCAGGCGCTGCGCGATGCGCGCCTCGGTGTGGGCGTCCACGGCGGACGTCGGGTCGACGAGGATCAGCACCTCCGGCTCGGCCAGCAGGGCGCGGGCGAGGCGCACCCGCTGCCGCTGGCCGCCGGAGAGCGTCCGGGCCCGGGCCCCGATCGGGGTGTCGAGGCCGTCGGGCAGCGCGTCGGCCACGTCCTGCGCCGACGCGGCGTGCAACGCGGCCCGGACGTCGGCGTCGCCGGCCGTCTCGTCGCCGGCCGTCTCGTCGCCGGCCGGCCCGGTGCCGGCCGCGTCGTCGCCGTCCGTGGCGGGGCGCGCGTCGCCGGCTGCCGCCCGGCCGCGCAGGATCTCCCGTAGGGTGCCCGCGAAGAGGTAGCCGTCGTGGTCGGCGACCAGGATCCGGGCGCGCACCTCGTCGAGGTCGACCCCGGCCAGCGGCACGCCGCCCCAGGTGACGTCGCTGGCGACGTACCGGCCGAGCCGGTCGGCCAGGGCGACGGCCTCGGCCGGGTCGTCGGCGGCGACGCCCACCAGCCGGCCCGGCGGCACCACCAGCCCGGTGGCCGGGTCGCACAGCTCGGCCGGCTGCCGCGGCGCGGTCGCGGTCACCGGCCCGCCCGCCCGGTCGGGGGTCAACCGCAGCAGGCCGACGATGCGGCGGGCCGCGACCCGCCCCTGGATGAGCATGTAGCCGCCCTCCAGCAGGAACCAGACGGGCACGACGAGGACCGCCGTGTAGCCGTAGACGGCGACGAGCTGCCCGACGGTGATGTCGCCGTTCGCCGCCGTGCGCGCGGCGAGCCACACCACGGCCGCGAGGAAGAGCCCCGGCATGGTGAGCGTCAGCGCGTCGATCCAGCTCGCCACCGCGCCCACCCGGTAGCCCTCGCCCCGCAGGGCCCGGGAGCGGGCCGCGTACCGGCGGGCGAAGAGGTGGCGACCGCCGACCCCGGCCAGCACCCGCAGGCCGGCGACGATGTCGTCGGCCCGGGTGGTCAGCTCGCCCTGCTGCTGCCGGTAGGCCGACTCGGCGCGCTCGAGGCGGCGCAGCAGCGGCCCGACGGACACCGCGATCGCCGGCACGCCCAGCAGCACCAGCGCCGCGAGCGGCGGATCCACCGACCAGAGCAGCACGGCGACGACCCCGTACGCGATGACGGCGCCCACCCCGGGGCCGCTGAGCGTCAGCACGTGCGAGGTGCGCACGATGTCGTACCCGCCGACGGTGGCGACGTCGCCCGCGGCCAGCCGGCGGGGGAGCACCGCGCCGACGCGCGAGAGCGCGCGCAGCAGCACCTCGGCGGAGCGGGCGCTGGCGTCCTCCCGGATGAACGTCATCGTGCGGTGCCGCATGATGCCCAGCCAGGCCAGCGCGAAGCCGGCCGCCACGATCGCGGCGACCCACCACAGCAGCGCCCGCCCGTCACCGGTGCGCAGGCCGTCGTCGATGGCGCGGGCGATCAGGTAGGGGCGGACCGACAGCCCGACCATCCACACCGTCCCGAACAGGCTGCCGCGCAGCACCCGCCACGGCTGGCAGCGGATCAGCCACCAGATGTAGCGCAGCGGCCCCGACGTGTCGGGGACGCCGGGCTCGGGGTGGGGGATCCGGGGAGGCACCGACCCAGGCTAACGACCGCTCTGCCCGACTACCGCCCTGTTTCGGGCCCCTGCCGGATGACCTCGATCATGTCGGCGAGCGCCTCGTCGCCTCCGGCCCGGGTGCCGCCGGCGGGGCCCGGAGGGCTCCGCCGGCGGCGACGGCCAGGTCAGCCGACCCCGACGGGGCGGGTCGGCGGGCGCGTCACAGCACGGCGCACGGGGCGCCGTTGAGGGTGAACGCGGTGGGCCAGACGTTCGGGCCGCTGTACGCGCCGACGAAGCCGGCGCTCGTGCTGCCCCCGCCGCCGGCGATCTTCGCGTTGTCGGCGGTGTTGGTGACCGTCACGGTCCGGCCGCTCTGCGCCCAGGTGGCGCTCCAGCCGCTGTCCACCCGCTGCCAGGTGGTCGGCCAGGTGAACGTGAGCGTCCAGCCGTCGATCGCGTGCGTGCCGTTGTTGACGATGTCGAGGCTGCCGACGTATCCGTTGCCCCAGTCGTTGGTGTCGCGCAGGCGCACGCCGCACGTGCTCTCCGCCGGGCCGGCGGTGGTGAAGGTCACCGGCGGCGACGACCAGGACAGCCGGCCCGCGCCGTCGCGCGCCAGCACGTTGAGGGTGTACCGGGTGCCCGGCACGAGGTTGCCGACCGCGAGCGAGGTGGCGGTGGTCTCGCCGAGCTGCTCGCTGACGGCGCCGTTCTGCCGGTACACCTCGTACTTGAGGGGCCCGCCGGCCGCCGGGGGCAGCGCGGGCCAGGAGACCGTCGCGCCCCGGTCGGTGACGTCGGCGACGGTGGGCTGGGCGGGCGCGCCCGGCGCGCCGGTGACGACCGCGTCCGGGCGCAGCACCAGCGTCGTCAGCGAGTACGGCGGCAGGGTGCGGCTGGTCGCGCTGCCGGACTGGCTGGTGGCGATGGCGGTCGCGCCGTTGGTGAGGGTGTGCACGGTCGGCGCGGCGGCCGACGGGGCGAACCCGGCGTAGTCGATGGTGACCGGGCGGGCGTTGTCCGGGTCCTTGTTGACCAGCATGACGGCGAGGTCACCGTTGGGCCGGCGCACGGCGTGCGCGGTGACCAGCGCCTCGTCGGTGGCGGCCCGGACGAACTGGCCGCCGGCCCCGGCGAGCAGGTTCATCATGGACAGCCCGTGGTACGGGGCGAACGGGGTGTTCAGCGGCGGCTCGCAGACGGTGCCGTCGGAGGTGCAGGTGCCGCTGGAGAGCAGCCCGAAGTCGCCGTAGTCGGTGTGGCCGGCCACCTGCGACACCTTGTCGATGCCGTTGTGCACGTTCCACCACTGGACGGTGAACACGCCGTTCTCCAGCAGCTCGCTGTACGCGTCGGCGAGGAACAGCGCGCCGGGCTGGGTGGTGCGGCCGGTGTCGACGTTCAGCTCGGTGAAGCTGATGCCGATGCGGGCGGCGTTCGGCCCCGCGTACCGGGCGATCTGCTGGCGCAGCAGGTGGGCCGCCTCGTCGATGTGGGCGGTGCGGGCCAGGGACTCGGCGGCGCTGCCGCCCGGGTACCAGTGCACGTCCACGAAGTCGACCTTCGGCCCGGCGATGGACAGCACCGCCTGGTTCCACGGGCCGGGGTCGCTGCCGGCGGTGATCCCGTCGGGCCAGTTGCCCGGCATGGTCAGCACCGCGCCGACCTTGATGGTCGGGTCGACGGCCTTCATCGCGTCGGCGTACTCGACGACGAGGTTCGCGTAGTAGGTCGCGCTCTTGTCCGGGTGGTCGTCGGCCTCCCAGGCCGAGCCGTAGAGGCCGTTGCCGTAGTTCTCGTTGCCGATGGTCCAGTACTTCGCGCCGTACTTCTTGGTGACGTTGGCGTAGCGCACCCAGTCGGCGGCCTCGGCGGGGGTGCCGGTGCCGTAGTTCGCGATGATCATCGGCTGGGCGCCGACCCGCCTCGCGCCGGCCATGAAGGTGTCGAAGTCGGTGTTCGGGGCCACGTACCCGCCGGGCGCGGTGTGGGTCTTCCAGTGGTAGATGTCGGCGTACGAGCCGCCCGGGTAGCGCAGCATCTGGACGCCGGCGGCGCGCAGCAGGTCCGACGTCTCGTCCGTGCCCAGGTTGGCGTCCCAGATGGCCTGGTTGACGCCGAGCGCGGTGTTCGGTACGCCGGCCAGCCCCGCCTTGGCGTTGACGGTGACGACGACCGGGTCGGCAGCCGCGCCGGCGGCCGGGGGAGTGATCGCGGCGAGGGCCCCGGCGGCGAGCAGCGCGCCCGCCGCGAGGGCGGTCCACCGGCGTCGGCGAAGGCGCGGCGGCGGGGTGTGGCGTGGATACCCGTACGTGCTCGGGTTGTTCATGCTGTTCCTTCTTGACCACGGGCAGAGCGCCGCCGCGTCGGCGGTCGGCTCTGGACGGACTGATCTGGCGTTGGTCGCAGATGTCGCCGTCCCCCGGGAGGCCGCGCCGGCCACCGGTTGCCCATTGGACGACGGTCAGCCCCGCGCGCGGCTGGTCATCGACACACAAGAATCTCATGCCCGTGGCCGGATGCTCAAGGCGGCGCCGACCGGCGCGGCGGGCCGCCGTCGGCGCCGCCGTCAGTCGTGGTGGGTCGGCGGCCCGGCGGGCTCCGCCTCGGCGAGCGCGGTGCGGATCGTGTCGAGCAGCGGGCCGTCCGGGTGGTCGATCCAGTGCTGGATGGCGACCCGCAGCGCCGCGAGGAAGGTCGCGGCCAGGACCCGGGACCGCAGCGCGGCGTCCGGGCCGGTGAGCCGGGACGCGAGCTCCGCGGCCACCTCCCGCTCGACCGTCGTGTACGCGGCGAGGTGGTGGGCGAGCAGGCTCGGGTGCGCCCGCAGTTGCCGGCGGTGCGCCAGCCAGGCCGGGTCGGCGTCGCCGTACACCTCGGCGGTGAGGCGCTCGGCCGCCCGGCTCAGCACCGTCCACGGCCGCGCGTCGGGGGCCTGGTCGCGGATCAGCTCCCGCATCCGGCGCAGCCGCACGGCGTCGCCGTGGAAGAACGCCTCCTCCTTGCTGGAGAAGTAGTTGGAGAACGTGCGGCGGGAGACGTTGGCGGCGTCGGCGATGGCCTCGACGGTCACCCGGTCGGGCCCCTCGGTGGCGGCGAGGCGCAGGGCTGCCTCGTGCAGGGCGAGCCGGGTGGCCGCCTTCTTGCGCTCGCGCAGCCCGGTGGCCTCGTCCATGAGCGTCACGATACGCGGCCGGTGATTTACTTCTCAACGCGCAAACTTGCCCGCCGGGAAAGATTGGCGGATAGTTGCTTGCAGCAACCATCACTGTGGGGAGGGCGGCGTGGAGACCACCCGGGAGCTGGGCGCGCGGCTGTACGACCTGCTCAAGAGCGTGCGGCTGATCAAGCAGCGGCGCGCCGACGACCGGCCGTCCGTGCCGCTCGGGCTGGTCGGCATGCTCACCCAGATCGAGCAGCTCGCCGCCGGGGCCCACGCCCGGGAGCTGGCCGAACACACCGGGCTCGACCCGTCCACCGTCAGCCGCGCCGTCGCCTCGCTCGTCGCACACGGCCTGGTCGAACGGCGGGCCGATCCCACCGACCGGCGGGCCAGCTGCCTGGCCGTCACCCCCGCCGGCCGGGCGGCCCTCGCGGACGCCTACGGCTGGTACGGCCAACTGCTCGACCGGGCGCTCGCCGACTGGACACCCGGCGAGGTGGCGGCGCTGTGCTCGGCGCTGGGCCGGTTCACCCGCGACCTCGGGGCCGCCCTCGGCGGCAAGCCCCACCTCGGGCCCGCCCCCGCCGACGACGACAAATTCGGGGCCGTCCCCGCCCCCGCCGACGACGACAACCTCGGGGCCGTCCCCGCAGACGACGACAACCTGGAGGCCGCGCGATGAGCGCACCCACCACGACGGCCGAAGCCGCGCCGATGACCCATCGGCAGACCCTCGAAGCGCTCAGCGGCCTGCTGCTGGTGCTCTTCGTCGCCATGCTCAGCAGCACCGTCGTCTCGACGGCGCTGCCGAAGATCATCGGGGCGCTGGACGGCTCGCAGACCCAGTACACCTGGGTGGTCACCGCCACCCTGCTCACGGCGACGGCCACCACCCCGATCTGGGGCAAGCTGGCCGACCTGTTCAACAAGAAGACGCTGGTGCAGGTCGCCATCGTCGTCTTCCTCGCCGGCTCCGTGGTCGCCGGCTTCTCCCAGACCGCCGGCCAGCTCATCGCCGCCCGCGCCTTCCAGGGCATCGGCGTCGGCGGCCTCCAGGCCCTCGTCCAGGTCGCCATCGCGGCGATGATCCCGCCGCGCGAGCGGGGCCGCTACAACGGCTACCTCGGCGGCGTCATGGCCGTCGCGACGGTCGGCGGCCCCCTGCTCGGCGGCCTCATCGTCGACACGTCCTGGCTCGGCTGGCGCTGGTGCTTCTTCGTCGGGGTGCCCGTCGCCCTGATCGCGCTCGTCCTGCTCCAGCTCACCCTGCGGCTGCCCACCATCCGCCGCGACAACGTCAAGATCGACTACCTGGGCGCGGGCCTGATCGCCGCCGGCGTCAGCGTGCTGCTGATCTGGATCTCGTTCGTCGACGACTCGTTCGCCTGGCTGTCCTGGCAGACCGCCGCGATGGTCGGCGGCGCGGTGCTCCTGCTGGCCCTGGCCACCTGGGTCGAGTCCCGGGCCGCCGAGCCGGTCGTCCCGCTCGGCATCGTCCGCGAACGCACCACCGCCCTGGCCATCCTCGGCAGCCTCGCCGTCGGCATGGCCATGTTCGGCGGCGCGGTCTTCCTCGGCCAGTACTTCCAGATCGGGCGCGGCTACAGCCCCACCGAGGCCGGCCTGCTCACCATCCCGATGATGGCCGGCGTCCTCGGCTCGTCGATCGTCGCCGGCCGGATGATCACCAGGACCGGGCGGATCAAGCCCTACATCGTCGTCGGCGCGATCCTCCTCGTCGCCGGCTTCGCCCTGCTCGGCACCATCGACCACGAGACGTCGCTCGTCCTGGTCGGCGTGGCCATGTTCGTCGTCGGCACCGGCGTCGGCATGACCATGCAGAACCTCGTGCTCGCGGTGCAGAACACCGTGTCGCTGCGAGACATCGGCGCGGCCAGCTCCAGCGTCGCGTTCTTCCGCTCCCTCGGCGGCACCATCGGCGTCTCCGTGCTCGGCGCGGTCCTCGCCCGCCGGGTCAGCGACCGGATCACCCACGACCTCGCCGCCGCGGGCATCCCCGTCTCGGGCAGCTCCGGCGGCGGCAGCCTCAACCTCGACGTCCTGCCCGAGCCCGTGCGCGTGATCGTCCGGGCCGCGTACGGCGACGCCACCGGGCACATCTTCCTGATCTCCGCGGCCATCGCCGTCGTCGGCGTCGTCGCGGCGCTGCTGCTCAAGCCGGTCACCCTGCGCACCAGCCTCGACCTGCCCGACGCGGCCAGGTCGGCCGCCGTGGCCGCCGACGCCGTCGACGGCGCGCCCGCCCTCGACCAGGTGGCCGTCGACGCCGGCCGCGGGAGCCGCCCGCCCGCCGGCCGGGCCTGACCACCCGGCCCGGTTCCGGGGCCACCGTCGCTGCGCGGCTGCGACGGTGGCCCCGCGCCCGCCCTCTGGGCCGGTCGCCTCCCGCCGTCCGCCCCGGCGTCAGCGCGGCGGGCCGCCCGGCGTCAGCGCGGCGACACGTACGCCAGCGGCAGCGGCGTCGGCTGCCCCTCCCACGTGCCCGTCAGCCGGGCCCCGGGCAGGCCCGGATCGTCGCCGAGCCGCCGCAGGACGGCCAGCTCGACGGCGGCGGCGAGGATGCGGGCCGGATCGCCGTCGTCGACCCCGTCGAGCGCGCCGATCCCCGGCACCCCGGCCAGGCCCGCGCCGTCGACCGCGATCCCCATGCTCGGCGTACGCTCCTCGCGCCGGCCGTCCACCTCGAAGTACTCCTGCGCCTGGCCTGTGCCCGTGAGGACCGCCCCGGCCAGGGCCGCCGCGTAGACGGGGTCGCCGCAGGCGTCGTACACCCAGCGCGGCCCCAGCACGGAGTGCTCGCAGGTGCCGACGAGCCACGCGTCGGCCCCGCCCAGCGGCGCGCCCCGGTAGGTCAGCGGCACCTGGTGCACCGGCCCGTCGCCGGCCCGCACCAGCAGCGTCTCGATCCCCACCTCCCCGGCGGGGTCGTCGAAGCGGTACGCCGCGACGCGCTCGACCGCGGCGTCGGCGTCCCCCAGGAACCACGGACGGCGGGGCAGCCAGGCCGACAACAGTTCGAGCTTCGTGGGGCGGATCTCCGCCCGGTGCAGCAGCGCCATCACCGGATCATAGGGACCCGGGTCGAAGCCGGCCGCCGCGTGCCTCGTTCGATCGGCGGCTACCCGCCCGGCCGCCGCCTGCCCCGCCCGTCCGGCGTGCCCGCCCCGACCGGCCGGCGTGCGCCCGGCCGGCCGACCCGCTCAGGCCGGCTCGCGGGGCCCGCACGTGCGCGGCGGCGGCTTGCCGGCGTACCGCAGCTCGGCGCAGTACCGCAGCGCGCGGGCGGGGGAGAGGGTCCACTCGTACCGGGCGGCCTGGTATCCCATGTAGGTGATGCGCCCGCAGCACCGGAAGTCGCGGTCCCCGTCGCGCAGGTCGAAGGTCCGCGGCGTCCCGTCGACCTCCAGCTCGACCCGCAGCCGGTAGTCCGACACGCCGCCCGGGAACGGGGCGGCGGGGCTGCCCGACTCGTCGAGCCCGTCGAGCTCGACCGGTATCTCCAGCGTCTGCCCGGCGGCGAGGGGGTGCGGCAGCTCGCCGCCGCGCCGGCGGCCGGGCGGGGACGCGGTGGGGGAGGCGGTGGCGTCGCGGCAGGCCAGCTCGACCCACGGCCCCTGCTCCCCGGCGCGGTTCACCCGCGCGACCTGCACCGCCCGGACGGCGTTGACCTGCACGTCCACGCTGCGCCGGGCCCGCAGCGTCAGCGTGTGCACGGGCTCGGCGCCGACCGGTACGCCGCCGTTGTCCCGCGCCCACGCCGCGAACTGGCCGCAGTCGCGCACCCACTCCGGCGGACCGACCCGCGCCCGCGCCTGCGGCACCTCGAA
Source organism: Micromonospora sp. NPDC002575 (assembly GCF_042889525.1). Classification (NCBI taxonomy): domain Bacteria; kingdom Bacillati; phylum Actinomycetota; class Actinomycetes; order Micromonosporales; family Micromonosporaceae; genus Micromonospora; species Micromonospora sp. NPDC002575. The sequence continues at coordinate 138,213 of NZ_JBIARA010000016.1, forward strand.
CGTCAGCTCCGTGCTGTAGGCGGTGCCGGAGAGCGTGGCGGCCAGCTCGACCGCCCCGCCCGAGCCTGCCGAGCCGGCCGGCTGCCCGCTCCCGTCCGCCCGGCCCGGCGGAACGCCGCCGGTGGCCGTGGTGCGGCCCGGACCGGCCCGGTCGCCACCGTCTCCCGACCGCAGCGCGGAGACCGCGGCGAAGGCCAGCACCGCCGGCAGCACCCCGATCGCGACGACCCGGAACAGCCGCCGACCGGCGCTCACGCCCGGGCCTCGAAGGGCCCGGGGCCGTCGGCCCCCCAGCCGCCCGTGATCTTCGCGTGGTACCGCTCCTGGTAGCGGCGGGCGAGGCTGCTGCTGCGGAACGGCCGGCCGTCGTCGTCGACGGTGAGCACCCGCCGTTCGCCGCCGAGGTCGACGTCCAGCTCGATGACCCACTCGCAGTACGACCGGTCCGTCTGCGCCTGCACGTCCACGGTGAGCGGCTCGCCCGGCGACAGCGTCAGCGAGTGCCCGTCCACGTACGCCGCACCGAGTTCGAGCTCCTCCGTGATGACGCGCGCGATGCTGTCCGGCTCGTCCAGGTCGAAGCCGATCTTCAGCGGCTCCCCGCCGCCCTGGCTCCCCACGAACACGTACGCGGCGGACAGCGGCGCGGAACGCCGCAGCACCCGGGCCCGGATCTGGGTCACGAACACCGGGCCGGTCCACTGGCCGACCACCGACAGCCGGACCCGGGTGAACAGCCGGTACGGGTGCCGCGGGTCGCCCGGCCACACGGTGTTGACGCCGTCGCCCGTGGCGGCCAGGTCGGTCACGGTGGTCGGGGTCCTCGGCAGGTCGAGCAGGCGGTGCCGCTGCTCGGCGGTCAGCGGCCCCGGGAACAGACAGACCCCGGAGTCGTCGGAGCGGTCGTAGTAGTAGGCGTTGACGGACAGGGGCGGCTTCTGCTGCGCGGCCGACTGCTTCGCCGCCTCGACCGCCCGGTCGTCGCGCACCGCCTGGTCGGGGGAGGTGAGCCTGCTGGCCACCTCGGCGACGACCGCGCCGACGACCGCGCTCGCCAGGCCGCCGCCGGCCGCCCACAGCACGGCGCGCCGGGAGAACTGGGCCGGCGGCCCCCCGGTCTGCTCCGTGGCGCGCTCCGCAGCCGCCCCGGGCAGCGACCGGACGCTCTCGGGGGCCGCCCGCCCCGCCCTGGGCACCGGTGTCTGTGGTGGCTGCGCAGGGCTGGCCGGGTCGGGTGCCGGTGCCGGTGCCGGCTGCGGCTGGGCAGGGCTGGCCGGGGCGGGCTCCCTGGGGCCCGGCGGCGTCGCCGTCGGCGTGTCCGTCGGCTGTGGTGCCCGTGGCCTGCGACGGCCCCGTCTTCCTCCGGATCCGGAAGTTGACACGCGAATCCCCCCGAAGCGCGATACCGACGAGCACTCATCGTAGTGGCCAACACCACCCGACCCCCCGCCCCACTCACCCACTCACCCACTCACCCACCCACCCACCCACCCACCCCACGCCGCCCCACCGCCCGCCCGGCGGCGCGGGCGGATCCCCGTGATCAAGAGGTTTGCGTCACGCCGAAGATCAAAGTTGACGCAAACCTCTTGATCACCGGGGCGGGAGGGGGCGGGGAGGTGGGGGCGGGGGCGGGCGGAGGGGTGGGGTGGGTGGGTCAGGTGGGGGTGGGGGTGTTGAGGTAGTGGAGGACGGCGGCTACGCGGCGGTCCGTGCGGTCGGTGGGTGGGAGGTCGAGCTTGGCGAAGATGCTGCGGATGTGCTTGTGCACGGCCCCGTCGGTGACGAAGAGCCGCTCCGCGATGGCCGCGTTGCCCAGCCCCTCGGCCATCAGCGCCAGCACGTCGCGTTCGCGGGGGCTGAGCCGGTCCAGCCGGGTGTCGGGCCGGCTGCGGACCAGCAACTGCGCGATCACGTCCGGGTCGATGGCCGTGCCGCCGCCGGCCACCCGGCGCAGGGCGACCAGGAACTCCTCCACCCGGCCCACCCGCTCCTTGAGCAGGTAGCCGAGCCCGGCCCCGCCGCGGGCGAGCAGGTCGGTGGCGAACGCCTGCTCGACGTACGCCGAGAGCACCAGGACGGCGAGGCCGGGCCGGCGGCGGCGGGCCTCGACGGCGGCGACGATCCCCTCGTCGGTGTGGGTCGGCGGCATCCGCACGTCGACGATCGCCACGTCCGGGGCGTGCGCGTCGACGGCGGCCAGGAACGTGGTCGGGTTGTCGGCGGTGGCGACGACGTCCAGCGACTCGGCGCGCAGCAGCAGCGCCAGCCCCTCGCGCAGCAGCGCGTCGTCCTCGGCGATCACGATCCGCACGGCAGGTCCACCTCCACAGTGGTCGGACCGCCCGGTGGGCTGGTCAGGGTCAGTTTTCCGTCGTGTGCCTCGGCGCGCCGCCGGATGCCGGACAGCCCCGAGCCGGCGCGCTCGTCCGCGCCGCCGCGACCGTCGTCGACGATCGTCACGCGCAGCCGGTCACCGGCGCGGCGCACGGTCACCGTGGCCCGCCGCGCCCCGCTGTGCCGGGCGACGTTGGTCAGCGCCTCGGCGGCCACGAAGTATGCCGTGGCCTCCACGGAGGCGGCGCACCGGCCGTGCACGTCCGCGTCGACGCGCACCGGGACGGGGCAGGTGGCGGCCAGCGACAGCAGCGCGTCGGGCAGGCTGCGGTCGGTGAGCACGGGCGGCAGGATGCCGCGGACGACCGCGCGCAGCTCGGCGAGGGCGTCCTCGGCGGCGCGTTGCGCCCGCTCCAGGAGGGCGTCGGCGTCGGCCGGGTCGCGGGCCACCGCCCGGCGGGCCGCGCCGAGCAGCACGGTGACGCCGACGATGCGGTTCTGCGTGCCGTCGTGCAGGGCCCGCTCGATGCGCCGCAGCTCGGCGGCGTGGGCGTCGAGCGCGGCGGCCCGGGTCGCGGTCAGTTCCGCGACGCGCAGCACCAGGTCGGCGTCCGGGTCGGGCGGGAGCAGCCGGCGGCCGGGCAGCTCCTGGAGGCGGGCCAGGGCGGGCGTGGCGTAGCCGACGAGGGCCAGCCAGCCGAGGCCGAACAGGCCCACCCCGAGCGCCCCGGCGGTGTCGGTCACGACAGGGAAGCCCAGCGCCGAGGTCGCCTCGCCCGCCGGGAGCAGCCGCCACCACAGCGGGAACGTGCCGTCGCGCAGCACGTTGATCGGCAGCGTCAGCCCGAGCAGGCCGAGGAACAGCCCGAGGGTGGCGTGCGTGACCAGCCAGCGCGCCTCCCGGCGTACGGTCGGGTCGGCCACGGCGGACCGCAGGGTCTCCGGCGTCGGCAGTCCGGCGGCGATGTGCGGGCCGGTGCGGGACAGGCGGGCGCGTTCCCGGTCGGCGGCCAGGCGCAGCGCCCGCAGCGCGTACGGCACCGCCGGCAGGCCGACGCCGACCAGGCAGGTCAGCGCCGTGACCGTCAGCAGGGCCAGGGTGGACAGGGCGAGGACGGCGGTGCCGAGCCCGCCGACGAGGCGCTCCACCGCGTCGAGGCTGACGCGGACCCGGGCGGCCGGCGTCCACCGGCGGGCGGCAGCCGCGCCGGGTGGGTCGTGCTCGTCCGACGCCATCGTCGCCCCCTCCCCGCAGGACAGCAGCGACAGTAGGGCACCGCAGCGGGCCGCCGGCACCGGCGGGGCCAGAAAGTAGTGCCTGCTGTACCGGATCCGCCCGCAGGTGATGCGCCGCCAACTCGACCACCTCGTCCGGCTGGCCACCGAGCGGCCCGAGCAGATCGAGGTGCGGGTGCTGCCGTTCAGCGCCGGGGCGCATCCCGCGTTCGGCGGGCCGTTCGAGATCCTGTCGTTTCCCTCGCCCCGGCTGCCCGACTACATCGTCACCTTCGCCGAGACCCGGGAACTCGCGTTAGGCTCGGCCGAGTCGGTCGACCTGATCCGCCGCATCGCCAAGGAGATGACGTGAGCGCCCCTCGTAGCGACTGGTTCAAGTCGTCCCGCAGCTCCAGCAATGCCAACTGCGTCGAGGTGCGGCTCGGCGGCGGCGCGGTCGGCGTACGCGACTCCAAGGACATCGCGGGTCCGGCCCTGGCATTCGACCCGGCGGCGTGGGGCGGCTTCGTGGCCGCCCTGAAGGCGGGCGTCGCCCCCGGCCGCTGACCCCCGGTCGCTGACCCCCGGCGCGCGCCCGCCCTGCCGCCGAGCGGCCGATCAGCGGGCGATATCGTCGGCGACCGACCGGCGGCTGCCGGCCTGGCACAACCGAACAGGCGGTCGTCGGTGTCCCGAGCGCGCGCGGTCCTTCCCCCGGCACTGCTGGCCCTCGTCCTGGTGGCGCTGGTGGCGTCCGGCATCCGGCCGTACGACCGGCTCACCTGGCTGCTGGAGACGGTGTGGGTGATCGTCGGCGTGCCGGTGGTGCTGCTCACCTGGCGGCGCTTCCCGCTGAGCACGCTGCTGTGCTGCCTGCTCGCGGCCCACGCGCTGATCCTCATCGCCGGCGGGCACTGGACGTACGCGCGCACCCCGCTGGGCGACTGGGCGCGCGACCTGTTCGACCTGTCCCGCAACCCGTACGACCGGCTCGGGCACTTCGCGCAGGGCTTCGTGCCGGCCATCCTGGTGCGGGAGATCCTGGTGCGCCGCTCGCCGCTGCGGGGCAGCCGCTGGCTCGCCCCGCTCGTGGTCTGCGCCTGCCTGGCCTTCAGCGCCTTCTTCGAGATGATCGAGTGGTGGGCGGCGGTGGCCGGCGGCTCGGCCGCCGACGACTTCCTCGCCACCCAGGGGGACGTCTGGGACACCCAGTGGGACATGTTCCTGGCGCTGTGCGGCGCTATCACGTCGCTGGCCCTGCTCAGCCGGTTGCACGACCGGCAGCTTTCGCCGCCGGCACGGCGCGGCTGAACCCCGCCGCAGGTGTGCGGCCGAATGGTTTACCGGCGTTGCTCAGACTACCGCTGTCATTGACGCGCGTCATGCCGACAAATGCCGTCTCCCCGGCCGGTGGTGTGCTCCCCGTGGCGCTGTCCGGTGGCGGCGGCGCGCGGCTCCGGCCGCTGTCTGGGCAGGTGGGAGAGGGTTCAGGTCCATCGGCCGGGAGCGGATCCGCGTGATCGGCGTCGATCTGTAGACCGCTGTGTCGCGGCGCGGCGGGCGCGGCGATGTTAGGGGTCGAGACTAAGGGGTGTACCGCGTCCTGATCCTCGCTACACTGACGCCGGCAAATGTCCCACAATGCTTGCTGGGCTTTGCGGATGTGGCGGCGACTCGAATCGGATACGACGGGCGGTTGGCTACCCACCATGCTGACGTACACGGGGGAATGGCGAAGTCGCGGCCCACGCCGTTTGCCGGTGATCCCGGCCCCGACACCTGACCCGGCCGTGCCGGCCCCCTGAGTGGCCGTCCGCCGAGCGGGCGTGCCCTGGGCGGGCGATGCCCACGCCCCGCCCCGACCGCGCGTCCACGGCCGGCGGACGGCGCCCGCAGCCCGTTCGCGCACGTCCTGGCCAACCACGCGAGTCCGCGGTCGCCCGGGTCCGGGTCATCGTCGCCTGAAGGAGGCACACATGGAGTCAACGGGTCGTGAGCGGCGGCTACGGCGGCTGTGGGGTCCGACCAGCGGGCGCACCGTGCTCATGCCGATCGACCAGCCCGTGACGATGGGCCCGATCGCCGGCTTGGACGCGATCGACTCCCAGCTCGTCCGGCTGCTGGCGGGCGCGCCCAACGGCATCATCGGCCACCGGGGGGTGCTGCGGCGGGTGCCCGCGGAGGCGGCCCGGTCCACGGGCGTCGTCATGCACCTCTCCGCCGGCACCGCCCTGTCCGGCCGGGGGCACGTCAAGAAGCTCACCGGCGACGTCGTCGAGGCCGTCCGGATGGGCGCCGACGCCGTGTCGGCGCAGGTCACCTTCGGCGTGCCCGAGGAGACCGACATGCTGCACGACCTCGCGCAGCTCGCCGGCGCGTGCGCCCAGTGGGGCATGCCGCTGCTGGCGATGGTGTACGTCGCCGGCGTCGACCCGGCCGCCGCCCCGGAGAAGATCGCCCACGCCGCCCGCGCGGCGGCCGAGCTGGGCAGCGACATCGTCAAGGTCCCCTACACCGGCTCCGCCGACTCGTTCGCCACGGTCGTCGACGGCTGCTTCGCCCCGGTCGTCATGGCCGGCGGCGAGCCGTCCGACTCCTGGGAGGACGTCCTGCTCGACGTGAAGGACGCGCTGTCGGCGGGCGCGGCGGGCGTCTGCATCGGGCGCAAGGTGCAGCAGCACGCCGCGCCCGAGGCGGCCCTCGCGGACCTGCACGCGCTGGTGCACGCCAACAACCCCGGCTGACCCCGACGAAGGAGGCACGACCGTGTCCGACAGTGACGCGTTGATCCCGCTCTGGTGCGACCTGTCGCACCTGCGCGAGGGCCTGCCCGACATGGTGGCGGCGGTCGTCCAGGCGCCCGTGCGGGGCGTCATGGTCCCGCCGGACGCGGTGCCCGACACCGCCCTGCCCGACCGGGTCGAGGTGGCGGTGCTCGTCACCGAGCCGGCCCAGCTCGACAAGCTCGACCCGGCCCGGCCGCTGACCGTCATCGCCGCCGACCAGGCCACCCTCGCCGCCGTGCCGCACGGGGGCCGCTGGCGGCGGGGGCGCTGGATCGACGTCACCGACGCCGAGACGATGCAGGAGGCCGTGGCGGCGCTCGGCCACGTCGACGTCCTGCTGGTCAGTTTCGCGGACGAGACGAACATCCCGCTGGAGCTCATCGTCGCCGAGGCCCAGTCGCAGCGCACCACGGTCGTCAAGCGCGTCCACAACTCCGTGGACGCCCTGGTCACCCGGGGGGTGCTCCAGCACGGCCCGGACGCGATGCTGCTGCGCGTCTCCACCCCCGGCGAGGTGGTGCGGCTGGCCCGGGAGCTGCTGGAGCGGCGCACGGAGCAGCTCGACCTGGTCGAGGCCGAGGTGACGGCGGTGCGGTCCATCGGCATGGGCATGCGCGGCTGCGTGGACACGACCGACCTGTTCGAGCCCGACGAGGGGATCCTGGTCGGCTCGACCTCCTCCGGCGGGCTGCTGGTCTGCGCCGAGGTGCACTATCTGCCGTACATGAACCTGCGGCCCTTCCGGGTCAACGCCGGCGCCGTGCACTCCTACGTGTGGACGCCGGCCGGGCGCACCGCGTACATCACCGACCTCAGCGCCGGCGAGCAGGTCCTCGCCGTGAACACCGCCGGGCGCGCCCGTCCGGTCCTGGTCGGCCGGATCAAGACCGAGATGCGTCCGCTGCGCCTGATCGAGTGCCGCATCGGCGACTCGACGATCAACACCATCGTGCAGGACGACTGGCACGTGCGGCTGTTCGACGCGGCCGGCGCGGTGACCAACTGCACCGCCATCGCCGTCGGTGACCGGATGCTGGCGATCGCCGCCGTGCCCGGCCGCCACGTGGGCATCCCGGTCAGCGAATCGATCAAGGAGAACTGAGATGACCGACGCCGACAGCACCCTCGACCAGCTCGTCACGCTGCTGCTGCGCCGCCAGGGCAACCCGGTCGACTCGATCGGCCCCGACGACCGGCTGCTCGACCTGGCGGTCGACTCGATCGACATGGCGTACCTGATGTCGCACTTCGAGCGCCAGCACGACGCCGACTTCGCCGACGAGGACTTCGAGCTGAGCCGGTACGTCACCGTGGGCGACCTGGCCAAGGCGATCGACGCGCGGATCAATGGCTGAGGGCGCGACGCGGACCCGCCGTCCCCCGGTGCTGGACCCGGCGCTGTCGCTGGGCTGGGACGACGGCCCCCTGGACGGGCTGAGCTGCCTGCTGCGCTGCGTCGAGTCGGCGCTGCGGGCCGAGGGCTTCGACAACCGGGAGATCGCCCAGGCCCTCGCCGTGCCGCTGGACCTGCGCGGCGACCGGCGCAAGTCCTCCTGGTTCCGGCACGGCCGGCTGGACTGGCGCAACGCCGTCGACGGCCACGAGCACTGGGACGAGTTCACCGCGCTGGTCGCCGCGGGCACCCCGTGCGTGCTGATGCCGGACCGCTACTACTGGCCGGGCGACGAGTTCGAGGGGGTCGCGCACTTCCTCGACCACATGGTGCTGGCCGTGGCGTACGACGGCGAGGTGCTGGAGGTGCTGGACACCGACGCCCCGCCGGCCGACGGGTACCGCCGCCGGATCCCGGTCACCCCCGACGTGGTCCGGGGCTGCTGCCGGTTCGCCACCGTGCACTTCACCCCGCCCCGCGACGACGCCGCCGCGCTGCGCGCCACGCTGCTGGAGCCGACCGCCGTGGCGCTGGCCGAGGACCTGCCGGCGCTGCGTGCCGTCGCCCGGCGCTGGCGGCGCGACGGCCTGACCGGGCCCGCCGCCCGGGCCCTGCACGTGGTCGTGCTGGGCGCGGTCCAGCCGTCGCTGTTCCTCACCGGCCTGGCCGTCGAGCAGGCGTACCCGGCGCTGGCCGCCGAGCTGCTCGCCGCGTCCCGCGCGGCGCAGAAGCTCGGCCGGACCCTCATCGGCGCGCACCGCTGGGCGGGCGCGCAGGCCGACGACACCTCCGTGTACGCGCCGGTGCTCGGCGTCTTCGAGGCGTGCGAGGCGGCGCTCGCCCGGCTCAGCGACGAGCTGCACCGCCAGCTCGGCCTGCCGACGCCGGCCCCCGACGCCAGCGGCGACGACGAGGGCGTCTGGCGGCGGATCCTGCGCAACCAGGCGTGGTGCTACGCCGACCGGGTCGCGCCCGCCGACCAGCACCGGGACGAGGAGAGGAACCGATGACCGCAGAAGGCCCACTCGACCTGAGCCAGTCCCAGGCGCTGCGGCGGCGCGCCGTGGCCGTCGACGCCACCCTCGCCTACGAGGGCTACGTGCTGGCCCGCGACCGCCTCGTCGACGGGGCGTACCCGCTGTACGGCGAGCGCGCCAGCGGCGCCCACATCTGGGACGTCGACGGCAACCGCTACCTCGACCTGATCCTGGCCTACGGCACGATCATCCTCGGACACGCCGACCCGGTGGTCACCGAGGCGGTCCTGCGGGAGATCCGCGACGGCTTCGCCATCACACTGCGCAAGCGGGTCCAGGTGGAGCTGGCGGAGCTGCTGACGGAGGTGATTCCGCACGCCGAGAAGGTCTTCCTGCTCAAGACCGGCTCGGACGCCACCAGCGCCGCCGTGCGGCTCAGCCGCGTGCACACCGGGCGGACCCGGGTGATCCGCTGGGGCTACAACGGCTGGCACGACTGGTGCGCCACCCGCCCCGGCGGGGTGCCCACCGAGGCGCAGGCCGTGGTGGACAGCTTCGACTACAACGACCTGGACAGCCTGCGGGCCGCGTTCGAGCGCCACCCCGGCGAGGTCGCCTGCCTGCTGATGATGCCCTTCGAGGTGGACCCGCCGGCCCCCGGCTTCCTGGCCGGCGCGGCGGAGCTGGCCCACGAACACGGCGCGCTGTTCGTCCTCGACGAGATGCGCTCCGGCTTCCGGATGGCCCCCGGCGGCGCGCAGGAGCGCTACGGCGTCCGGGCCGACCTCGTGACGTTCAGCAAGGCCATGGCGAACGGCTACCCGATCTCCGCCCTGGTCGGCCGCGAGGAGGTCATGCGGGCCGTCGGCGAGGTGCACATCAGCTCGACGTTCCACGTCAACGGCGCCGAGATGGCGGCGGCGGTCGCCACCATCGGCCAGCTGCGCGACGGCGCGATCCTCACGCACGTCGAGCGCCTCGGCGAGCGACTCCAGGCGGGGCTGGCCAAGCAGCTCGCCGAGCACGGCCTGCCCGGCCGGGTGCTGGGGGTGCCGCAGATGCCGTTCCTGCGCTTCACCGACCCCGACGACGCGGCGCGCGGCCGGGCGCACGACGCGTTCTACACCGAGACGACCCGGCGGGGCCTGCTGCTGCACCCCAACCACCACTGGTACGTCTGCGGCGCGATGACCGACGAGGACGTGGACGCCGCGCTGGAGGCGACCTCGGCCGGCTTCCGCGCCGCCGAGGCGGCCGCCCATGGCTGAACCGGGCCGGCAGCAGGTCGTCCACCGCGTCCGCGAGCTGCTGGCCCGCTACCGCGACCCGGCGCAGGTCGACGGCCTCGGCGACCACGAGCCGCTGGCCGTCCTCGGCGTCGACTCGGTCACCCTGATCACCGTCGCCGCCGAGCTGCACCAGCGGTGGGACCTGACGATCCCCGACGACGCCGTGCTCGACCCGGCGGCGTCGGTCGCGTCCCTCGCCGACGCGGCCGTCGGCGGCGCAGCGGACGGCGCGGACCGTCCCGGCGGCCGGCTCGACGTGGTCGGGATGGGCGTGGTGGCCCCCACCGGCCACGGCGTGCCGGCGCTGTGGGACGGCCTGCTGGCCGAGCGGGCGCACCGGCTGCCCATGCCGTACGACGCCGCGCGCGGGCACCGGGCCGGCGCGGTGGCCGGCGCGTCCGCCGCCGAGGTGGTGGCACCGGACCGCCTGCTCGACCTGGTCTGCCTGGCCGCCGGGGAGGCGCTCGACGGCCTGGACCCGGGCCGCCGGGCCGGCGTCACGCTCGTCGTCGGCACCACCGACACCGGCGGCAACGCCCTCGGCCACGCCCTCGCCGGCGCGGGCGACGACCGGGCGGCGCTGGCCGGCTGGGTCGCCGAGCGCGCCGCCGAGCAGCTCGGCCTCGGCGCGGCCGTCACCGTGGGCAGCGCGTCGGCCTCCGGGGCGGTGGCCCTCGGGTACGCCCGCGACCTGCTGCTCGCCGGCGACGCCGAGGAGGCGCTCGTCGTCGGCGCGGACACGGTGTCGAAGTCCGCGTTCCACGGCCTGGCCGCCCTGCGCACGCTCGGGGTGGACGGCTGCCAGCCGTTCCACGAGGCGCGGCGGGGCATCGCGCTGTCCGAGGCCGCCGCCGCCTGCCTGCTGCGCCGGCCGTCCCCGGGCGGCCCCGCCGACGACGCCGTCCTGGGCCGGTTGGCCGGCTACGGGGCGAGCAGCTTCACCACCCACATGGCCGCCCCCGAGTCCGCCGGGATCGAGCTGGCGCTGCGGCGCGCGCTGGCCGCCGCGGCCCTCGCGCCGGGCGACGTCTCGTTCGTCAACGCGCACGGCCCCGGCACCAAGCTCGGCGACGTGGCCGAGATGCGGGCGCTCGCGGACGTCTTCGGCGACCGGGTCCGGACGCTGCCGATCAACAGCGTGAAGGGCCTGCTCTGGCACTGCCAGGGCGCGGCGGGGGTCATCGAGTCGCTGGCGTGCCTGCTGTCGCTGCGGCACGGGACGCTGACCCCGACGACGGCGGCCGAGCCCGTCGACCCGCAGTGGAGGGAGCACGACATCGTGACGAAGCCCCGGGAGCTGGCCGACGCCCGGTCGGCCGTCTCCGTCTCCTGTGGCCTGGGCGGCGTCAACACGGCGGTCGTCTGGGAGCGGGCATGAGCGCGGGCGTGGGCACGGGAGCCGGGGTGGGTGCGGGCGTGAGCACGGCGCCGGTCGGGGCGGCGACCGTGACGACGGTGCGGCTGGCGGCCGGCGGCAGCGACCGGTTCGCCCTCGACGAGGCGGCGCGCAACCGGGCCCGGGGGCGCGACGGCTGGCCCGCCGAGCCAGAGCTGACCCGCGTCGTGGTCGACCGGTTCACCGACGTCGTTGGCCGGATCGTGGCCGCCGCCGGGCTGGACGCCGCCGCCCTCCGGGAGACCGAGATCGCGGTGGGCACCCTGTACGGCATGGCCCGCGTCGGCGAGGTCATGCACGAGCAGCTCGACGAGGCCGGGCCGAAGTGGCTCGCGCCGGAGATGTTCGTCTACTACTCGCCGCACTCGCTGGTGTCGGCGGCGGCGGTGGCCCACGGGCTCGGCGGCGCGGCGACGACGCTGCTCGGGCGCGACGGCGGGATGCAGGCCCTCCTGCACGCGGTGCGCCGGCTGTCCACCGGCCAGGCGGACACGGTGCTGGTCGGCGCGTACGAGGCGCTGACCCCGTTCGCGGACGCGGCGCTGGACCGGCTCGGCGTGCCGCACCACGCCCAGTTCGGCGACGTGGCGGCCGTGCTGCTCGGCCGGGAGGCCGCCGGTGCCGGTGCCGGCCGCCGGCTGTCGGTGGCCCGGGGCGTCGCGTCCGGCCGGGCGCTGCCCGCCGTGCTGGACGCGGCCGGCGTCGACCCGGCGGCCGTCGCCGACGTGCGGCTGTGCGGCGCGACCGTCGCCGTCCAGCAGGCCGCCCGCGCCGAGTTCGGCGCGGCGTTCCCCCGCGCCCGCACGTGGGTCGGCGGGGCGTCCTCGCCCGCCGTCGGGCCGGTGTGCGCCCTCGCCGAGGCGGTCGCCCCGCCCGCCGACGCCGGCGCGGAAACCGCCGCCGCCGAGGGGGAGGCAGCCGGCCGGGCCGTGGCCGTCGTGGCCGGCCGGCCCGGGGCGTGGGACGTGGTGCTCGCCGGATGAGCGGCCCGCCCACCCTTGCGGACGCGCTCGCCGAGGTGGCGGGCCCGCATCCGCACCGCCCGGCGGTCGTCGCCGGCGACCGGACGCTGACGTACGCCGAGCTGCTGCGGCGGGCCGAACGGCTCGCGGCGGGGCTGACCGGGCGGGCCGCCACCGTCGCGCGGTGCGCCGCCGACGTCGCCGTGACGGTCGTGGCCGCCACGATCGCGGACGTGCCGCTGCTCGTCGGCGACGCCCGGGCCGCCGACGACGAGCGGGACCGGGCCCGGTCGCTGTTCCGCGCCGACCGGCTCGTCACCGGCGACGGCGACCGGCTCACGGTCGAGGGGCTCGCCGGGTTCGCCGCGGTGGACGCCGCCGGGTTCGCCGCCCAGGCGCCCGCCGGGCCGCCCGGGTTCGCGGCCGGGGACGGGCCCGCCGGGCTGGGGCTGTCCACCTCGGGCAGCGAGGGCTGGCCGAAGTGCGTGGAGCGGCCCTGGCCGGCCGTGACGGCCAACGCGCGGGCGTTCGCCGCCGCGCTGGAGCTGGCCCCCGGCGAGGTGGTCGCCTGCACCACCCCGCCGCACCACAGCTACGCCCTGTGCGGCGGCATCGTCACGACGCTGGTCGCCGGCGGCACGTACGTGGCGCTGGACCAGCGGCCGGGCCCCCGCACGGTGGCCGACGCCGTCGACGGGCACCGGGTGGCGGTGCTGCTGTCCGTGCCGCTGCTGTACCGGTGGTTCTCGACCGCCGGCCTCGCCACCCGGCACCGGCCCCGGCTCTGCGTCTCGGCGGGCGCGCCGCTGCCGCCGGAGGACCGCCAGCGGTGGGCGGAGGCGGTGGGCTGGCGCATCGGTGAGCACTACGGCACCTCCGAGCACGGCATGCTGACCCTCGACACCGAGTCGGTCGCCGGCTCCGTCGGCCGGCCGGTCGCCGGGGTGACGCTGACCGTCGATCCCGCGCCCGGCCCCGGGGACGTCCTCGTGTCCTGCGCCGGCCCGCCGACCCGCGTCCACGCCGCCGAGCCGCCTCCCGCGCCGGCCGGGGACGGGCCCCAGCCGACCGGCGACGTGGGCCGGCTCGACGCCGACGGGCGGCTGCACCTGCTCGGCCGCCGGGGCGGCACGCTCAACGTCGCCGGCAACAAGGTGCCGGCCGCCGAGGTCGAGGACGCGCTGCGGGCGTTCCCGGCCGTGCGGGACTGCGCGGTCGTCGGCGCGCCGGGGCCCGGCGGCGCGCAGGAGGTCGTGGCGTTCGTCGAGACCGTCGGCGAGCTGGACCACCGGGCGCTGTACGCGTTCCTGCACGGGCGGCTGGCCGCCTACAAGGTGCCCGCCCGGGTGGTCGTCGTCGACCGGCTGCCCCGCAACGTCAACGGCAAGCTGCTGCGCGCCGAGCTGCTGCGCGGGCTGGCCGCCGACGCCTGGCGCTGACCCGCGGGGGCGGGCCGCTCTGCGCACCAGCGGGCCGGCCAGTGCAGCGGCGGACCGCCAGTGCAGCGGCCGGCCGCTCAGCGCAGCAGCGCCGCGAACGACTCCGCGAGGTCGGACTCGGCGCGCAGCCGGGTGAGGCTGTCGCGGGCGTAGCCGGCCCGCTGCGCCAGCGTGGCGTCGTCGAGCGCCTCTCCGATCGTGGCCGCCAGGTCGGCCGCCGGCACGACGGGGTCGTCGGTGGCCCCCGAGTGCCGGTTGACGTACCGGATCCGGCCGTCCTTCTCGACCTCGGTGGTCCGCGCCACCAGGCCCGCGCCGTGGTCGGCGAGGAACTGCCGGCCGTTGGCCTCCTGCTCGCTCATGAACGGCAGCACCACCTGCGGTTTGCCGTGCAGCAGGCCGGCGAGCACCGTGGAGTAGCCGCCGTGGTTGACCACCAGGTCCGCCCAGCCGATCGGCCCGGTGATGCCGGTGAAGCCGCCCAGCTCGACGTTCGGGTAGCGGTGCAGCCACTCGCGGGCCGCGAACCCGGCCGACAGGAACACCGACAGGTCGGGCCGGTCGCAGGCGGCCAGCACCTCCCGCAGCGCCGTGTCGGCCACCATCCCGCCGCTGCCGATGGAGACGTACACCCGGCGGGTGCCGGCGGCGGCGCGCGGCACGTACGGCGCGCCGGGCGGGTCCCAGTACAGCGGGCCGACGTACGCCGGACCCGACCGGCCGGGCGGGGCGGGCGGCGGCGGCTCCACCTCCGGCGCGCTCGGCACCACCGTCAGGTCGCCCCACAGCAGCTCGGGGACGCTGCCGACCGGGTCGAGCCCGTGCTCGGTGGCGACGGCGTCGAGGGCGTCCAGGGCGCTGGGGTGCGGCAGCAGCGTCGTCGGGTCGGCGGCGCTCCACGGCATCCACGCCAGCGGGTCGGGGCTGAGGAAGTCGGTGTCGGCGATCGACACCAGCGGCAGGCCCCGCAGCCGGGCGGCGAGCACCGCCGTGGGCTGCATGTCGGTGACCACGACGTCGGGCCGGTACTCGTCGATCGCGGCCAGGTCCCGCCGCAGGTGCTCGGCCAGCACCGACCGGCGGTAGTAGCGCGCGGTCACCGCGTAGACGCGCTCCACGTTGGCGAACGGCAGGAACGCCGGCACCCGCTTCGGCGCGCCGTCCGGGGCCGGCTCCCCGATCATCCGGTAGCCGCCCTCGGCGACCATCCGGGGCACCCCGGACGGGCCGAAGGCGCACTCGAAGCGCCCGCGCAGCCGCGCGGCGGCGGCGAGCGCCCGGCCCGTGTACCCGGCGCCGCCGCCGGCCGACCAGGGGCAGAAGAGGACCTTGCGGGTCATGGGAGCAGCGCCTCCAGTCCACGGGGATGGTCGAGGGAGTGCACGGCGTCGGCCGGGAGGTCCCGGCGCAGCACCTTGCTCAGCGTGCGGCCGGGCCCCGCGTCGACCAGCAGGTCGGCGCCTGCGTCCCGGGCGGTCGCCAGGCACTGCCACCAGCGCACCGGGGCCAGCATGTGTCGGTGCAGGTCGGCCCGGATCTCCGCGACGTCGCGGCTGGCCCGCCCGCTGGTGTTCAGCACCACCGGGACGCGGGGCTCCCGCAGGTCGACGTCGGCCACCAGCGGGGCGAACCCGGCGTCGGCGGCGGCCATCAGGGGCGAGTGCGCCGCGAGGGCGATCGCGAGGGGCACCACCCGTTCCGCGCCCGCCGCCACGGCCCGCTGCGAGACGGCGGCGACGGCCGGGGCCGCGCCGGAGACGACCACCTGGTCGGGGCCGTTCACCGCCGCCACCGAGACGGCGTCGTCCCCGGCCGCGCGGACGAGGTCGGCGACGGTGGGCTCGGACAGCCCGATCAGGGTCGCCATCGCGCCGTCGGCGACCAGGCTGGCCCGGTGCATCAGCTCGCCGCGCCGGGCCACCAGGTCCAGCGCGTCGGGCGCGGACAGCGCCCCCGCCGCCGCGAGGGCGGTGAAGTGGCCGAGGCTGTGCCCGGCCACGCACACCGGCGGGTGCTCCGTGCCGCGCCGCGCCGCCTGTTCGACCAGGGCGTACCAGCCGGCGAGGCCGGCGAGGAACACCGCCGGCTGGTTCCAGTCCGTGCGCGCCTGGTCGGTGCGCTCGGTGCGGAAGCAGATCTCGCGCAGCGGCAGGCCGGTGCGGGACTCCGCCAGGTCGAACAGCTCGCGCACGGCGGGGGAGGCGTCGTGGAAGCGCTGGGCCATGCCGGGGAACTGCGCGCCCTGGCCGGGGAACAGCAGCGCGTACCGGGGGGCCGTCACGCGCTCATCCCCCCGTCGACGGCGAGGACCTGCCCGGTGACGTAGGACGCGCCGGGGGAGGCGAGGAACGCGATGGCGGCGGCCACCTCGGCGGGCGTGCCGGCCCGGCCCATCGGCGTCTGCGCCAGGATCGCCGCGCGGGCCGGGTCGCCGCCCTGCGCGCTCATCGCCGACGGCACGTAGCCCGGGGCGACCGCGTTGGCGGTCACCCCGAACCGGGCGGTCTCCCGGGCCACCGACTTGACCAGCCCCACCAGCCCCGCCTTCGCGCTGGCGTACGCCGCCTGGAACGGCCAGCCGCGCAGCCCCGCCACGGACGTGGTGACCACGATCCGGCCGTGTCCCCGGCCGGTCATGTCGGGCAGCACGCCCCGGATGAGCAGCATCGCGGCGGTCAGGTTCACCGCGAGGGTGGCCGACCAGTCGTCGGCGCGCACCCGCGCCACCGGGGCGGGGCGCAGCACCGCCGCGTTGCTGACCAGCACGTCCACCGGCCCGGCCCGGCGCGCCGCCGACAGCACGGCCGCGACCCCCGCGTCGGCGCCGACGTCGGCCCGTACGGTGGCGACGCCGGCCGTGTGCGGCGTCAGCTCGGCCGCGAGGCGCTCGGCGGCGGCCTCGTCGCGGTGGTAGTGCAGCACCAGCGTCACGTCGGGGCCGGCCAGCGCGTGCGCCACCGCCTGACCGATCGCCCCGGTCGCGCCGGTGACGAGGACGGTGCGCCGGGTCATGCCGGCGTTCCGCCGTGGCAGCGCTGGAGCACGCCGACCCACTGCCGCATCAGGTGGGCCATCTGGTGGACGAAGCCGCGCAGCTCGTGGGTCCACACCCGACCGGTCATCGCCTCGACGGCGTCCTGGAGCTGGTACGACAGCGACACGTACGCCTCGGCGTAGGTGTCGCCGTCGAGCTTGGCGTCGTGCAGCCAGCCGAGCACGTCCTCCAGGACCGCGATCGCGGTGAGTTCCTGTTGCAGGTCCCGCAGCAGCAGGTGCTCGTTGCGGGTGTGCCGGGCCAGCGGGTCGCCGAACCGCACGGCGTGCCCGAGCCGTTTCGCGCACGCCTGCACGAAGTAGCCGCTGAAGATGTCGGCGTACCGGTCGATCTCCTGGCCGTGGTGGCGGTAGCCCATGCGCGGGAAGTAGTAGGCGGGGATGGCGTCGCGGTGCACGGCGGTGTTCTGCGAGTTGACCGGCGCCCAGGTGTCGGTGTCGCAGACCAGGGCCGGCGCGGGCATGGCGGTCACCTCGGGCCGCACGGCGATGCGGGTGATCGCGTCGACGTCGGGGTCGCCCAGCCACAGTCCGGCGTTGATCCGCACGTCGACCGTCTCGGTGCGCTCCGAGGTCGGGGTGGGGTTGCGGTGCGCGTACGGGAAACCGCGCGGGTAGACCGGCATCGGCGCGACGGTGAGCTGCCCGCACGGGTTCCACCAGCCGGAGGCGGCGGTGACCACCCGCGCGGGCCGGGGGCCGGCGGCCACGACCGCGTGGGCGGTGAGGAAGTCGGCGTCGATGGGGAAGTTGTCGTCGTCGACGGAGACGAGGAAGTCGGCGTCGGACTGCCAGGACAGCAGGTAGCCGACGTTGCGCCGGTTGTCGGAGTCGTAGGGCACCAGGGTGGGCGCGCTCAGGTCGGCCAGCAGGGCGTCCTGTTCGGCGACGGTGGGGCAGACGACGTGCAGGCCGTCGCGGCGGGCCCGCTCGACGTTGTCGAACAGGGCGGCGGGGGTCTTGCGGTCGGGGATGACGACGATCCGCACCCGCCGGTAGGCGTCGGCCGCGCCGAGCAGCGTCCGGTACGCCGACAGGAACGCCTCGCCGTCGCCGATGGTGGTCATCACGACGTCGATGCGGGGCAGTGTCTCGCTCATCGGGCTCCTTCTGTGGATGCAACGGGGGTGAGCAGCCGCAGCACCGCGTCGAGGGCGGCGCTGCCGCCGAGGTCCGCCACGACCGCGTCCGCGCCCGCCGCGCGCAGCTCGCCGGGTGGGGTGGCCCCGGTGGCGACGGCGAGGCAGCGCAGGCCCGCCGCGTGCGCCGCCGTGACGTCCTTGGCGGTGTCGCCGACCACCACGCCGGGCCCGTGGCCGCCCAATGCGGCCACCCCGGCGGCCACCACGTCGTCGCGGTCGCGGGCGGCGTCGCCGAAGCCGCCGTCGCGCAGCAGGTCCGCCAGGCCGGTGCGGCGCATCTTCCAGCGGGCCACCGACCGGGCGTTGCCGGTGCTCATGCCCAGCGGGCAGCCGTGGCCCCGCAGCGCCTCCAGCAGCGCCCGGCAGCCGGGCAGCAGGTCGCCGGCGCTCGCGCCCCCGTCGGCCGCGGACCCGCCGATGCGCGCGGCGAGGGCGTCCATGACCTGCCGGGTGAGCTGGGGCAGCCGGTCGGCGGGGACGCCGTGGTGGCGCAGCGCCGCGTGCACCGTGCCGGCGTCGGTGAAGCCGGCCAGGTCGATGTCGGCGTAGAAGAGCTGGCCGCCCTCGTAGCGGAACTCCTCGGCGGTGCCGCAGACGTCGGCGATGGCGGCGGCCATCGTGGCCATGTGCAGGCGCTGCACCGGCGCGCCGGGCCGGATGAGCGTGCCGTCGAGGTCGAACAGGACGAAGCCGGGGCCCGTCATGCCGGCGTCGCGGCGCCCCGCGCCGCCGCGACCTCGCCCGCGATCCACCGGTACGTGACGGCGAGGCCCTCCTCGAGGGGGATGCGGGGGACCCAGCCCAGCACCTGGCGCACCAGCGTGTTGTCGGAGTTTCGCCCACGCACGCCCTGCGGGCCGGCGACGTGGCGCAGGCGCAGGTCGTCGCGGCCGGCGGCCGTCATCACCAGGGCGGCCAGCTCGTCGATGGTCACCAGGCGATCCGAGCCGATGTTCACCGGCTCGGCGTGGTCGCTGCGCATCAGCCGGTAGGTGCCCTCGACGCAGTCGTCGACGTAGCAGAACGACCGGGTCTGCCGGCCGTCGCCCCAGATCTCCACCTCGCCGCCGGGGGGCGCCTCGGCGACCTTGCGGCACAGCGCGGCGGGGGCCTTCTCCCGCCCCCCGTCCCAGGTGCCGTAGGGGCCGTACACGTTGTGGTAGCGGGCGATGCGGACGTCCAGGCCGTACTGCTCGGCGTAGTACACGCAGAGCCGCTCCGCCATCAGCTTCTCCCAGCCGTAGGAGTCCTGCGGGCCGGCGGGGAAGGCGTCGGCCTCGCGCAGTGGCCGCACGTCCGGCGTCGTCTGCGCGTACTCCGGGTAGATGCAGGCGGACGAGGCGAGGAAGTAGCGCCGCGCGCCGGCCAGCCGGGCCGCCTCGACGGTGTGCAGGTTGATCAGCGCGTTGTTGCGCAGGATCGTCGCCGGGTCCTTCGAGATGAAGCCCATGCCGCCCATGTCCGCCGCGAGGGCGTACACCTCGGTGACGCCGTCGCACGCCCGCCGGCAGACCTCCGGGTCGCGCAGGTCGCCCACGACGAAGTCGTCGGCGGTCGTGGCGCGGAACTCCGGCAGCCGCAGGTCGGCGCCGCGGACCCACCAGCCCTGGGCCTGGAGGTACGTCACCAGGTGGCCGCCGATGAAGCCGCCGGCTCCGGTGACGAGTGCGCGTCTGGTCATGGGACAACCCTTCAGTCAGGTGGCGGTACGTCGCCGGGGCCGGTGCGCCCCGCCCGACGGGCCGCGCGTTACGGCGTCGCCTCGACCGGCGGTTCGAAGGACCGGGTGCGTACGGACCGCTCCGCCGCCATGGCCAGCGCCAGCGCCGCGTACGAGTCGCGCCAGGTGCCCGCCCGGGGGTCGGGTTCGCCGCCCCGGGCGGCGGCGAGGAACCCGTCGATCTGGGCGCGGTACGCGGCGGCGAAGCGGTCCCGGTAGTCGCGGTGGCGGGGGCGCCGGTCGGGGCCGTGCTCGGTGACCTGCCGCATCGGGGTCCGCTCGTCGAGCCCCACGGTCAGGCAGTCCCGCGAGCCGAGCACCTCGATGCGGACGTCGTAGCCGAGCGGGCTGTGCCGCCCCGCCGTGAGCACGGCGACCCCGCCGCCCTCGACGCCCAGCGTCGCCGCCACCGCGTCGTAGTCGTGCAGCTCGGCCAGCTCGGGCACGGCCAGCACGTCCCCGATCGCGGCGACGCCGCTGACCTCCCGGCCGGTGAGCCATCGCACCATGTCGAAGTCGTGCAGCATCAGGTCCCGGAAGATGCTGCCGGAGGCGGCGAGGCGGTCCAGCGGCGGCCAGGCGGCGTCGTGGGAGAACATCCGCACCGTGTAGACGGTGCCGAGGCCGCCGTCGGCGATCCGGTCGCGCAGCGCGCTGAACCCGGCGTCGAAGTGGCGCTGGAAGCCGATCCACAGCGGGGTGCCGCCGTACTCGGCGGCGAGGCCCAGCTCCCGGGTCCGGTGCAGGTCCAGCGTCAGCGGCTTCTCGCAGAACGTGGGCAGCTTGCGTTCCAGCGCCAGCGTGACCAGCGCGTCGTGGCTCTCCGTCGAGGAGGTCACCACCACCGCCTCCGCGCCGTCGAGGAGCCGCTCGACGTCGTCGCACGCCTCGCCGTCGACCTGCGCCGCCAGCGCCGCCGCCTGCCCGACGCGCGCGTCGTGGCAGGTCAGCGCCACGTCGTCGGACGCCGCCAGGTGCTCGGCGTACATGCGGCCGATCTGGCCGCACCCGACGAGGCCCACCCGCAGCCGCCGCGCCCGGCTCACGGCCGCGCCCCGGCGGTGTCGCGGGCGCCCCGGATCAGCCGGCCGGGGCGCGCGCCGGTGTGCTCGCCGTCGACGAACGTCACCTCGCCGGAGACCAGCGTGGCCCGGTACCCGTCGGCCCGCTGGATCAGCCGGCCGCCGCCGGCCGGCAGGTCGTGCACGAACTGTGGGGGCCGCAGCGCGAGGTTGTCGAAGTCGATGACGTTGACGTCGGCCTTGAACCCGGGCCGCAGCAGCCCCCGGTCGCGCAGCCCGTACAGGGCGGCCGTCTGCCAGGTCTGCTTGTGCACGACGAACTCCAGCCCGAGCCGTTCGCCGCGCGAGCGGTCCCGGGCCCAGTGGGTGAGCTGCGACGTCGGGGTGCTCGCGTCGCAGATCAGCCGGCAGTGCGCGCCGGCGTCGCTGAGGCCGACCACGCAGTGCGGTTCGAGGAGCATCTGGTGGATGGGGTCGAGGCTGAACTCGCTGTAGCCGAGCAGCGGACGCAGGAAGGTCTGCGTGCCGTCCCCGGCGACGAGCAGGTCGTACATGACCTCCTCGCAGTCGCGGCCCGCGCGGGCCGCGATGGCGGCGACGCTGTCGTCGCGTCCGGGCTCGTAGTCGGGCTGCCGGCCGAACGGGAAGTACTTCTCGTAGTCCTCGGGGAAGAGGTGCGCCCGGGGGTTGACGGTGGCCGGGGCCTCGGCCAGGATCCGCCGCCGGATCTCGGGGTCGCGCATCCGGGCCACCCGCTCGGCCAGCGGCAGGTGCGCCAACTGCTCCTGGTACGTGGGGCGGCGCTTGAACGGGTGGGTGCTCTCCAGGCCCACGATGACGCTGAACGGCCGCCCGGCGATCTGCGGGCGTAGCTGCGCGCCCTCGGTCTCGTTGGCCCGGCGCGCCATGTCGACGATCTCCCGCCACAGGTGCGGCTCGTGGTCGTTCTGGAACAGGCCGAACGTGATCGGCCGACCGACCTGCGCCGAGAGCCGCCGCATCCACTTGACCTCGCGGAACTGGTCCTCCATCGGCTCGCCGCCGGCCCCGGCGGGCACCAGCTGGAACACGCCGGCGCCCAGCTCGCCGAGCACCCCGCCGAGGGCGAACAGCTCGTCCTCGGCCGCGAACGTGCCGGGCACCGGCTCGCCGCTGATCGCCAGGTGGGTGGTCGTGCGGGAGGTGGAGAACCCGAGCGCCCCGGCGTGCATCGCCTCCCGGACGATGGCCGTCATCGCGGCGATGTCCTCCGGCGTGGCCGGCTCGTTGGCGGCGCCCCGCTCGCCCATCACGTACGCCCGGACGGCGCCGTGCGGCACCTGGGCGCCGACGTCCATCACCCGGGACAGGCCGGCGACCGCCTCCAGGTATTCCGGGAAGCTCTCCCACGCCCACCGGATGCCCTCGGACAGCGACGCGCCGGGGATGTCCTCGACGCCCTCCATCAGGCCGATCAGCCACTCCCGGTTGGGCTCGGTCACCGGGGCGAAACCGACGCCGCAGTTGCCCATGACCACCGTGGTCACGCCGTGCCAGCAGGACGGCGTCAACAACGGGTCCCAGGTCACCTGGCCGTCGAAGTGCGTATGGATGTCGACGAATCCGGGAGTGACGATGCACCCGTCCGCGTCGATCTCGCGGCGGCCCCTGCCGGAAACCCTGCCGACCGCCACGATCCGGCCGTCGGAAATGGCGACGTCACCGGTCCGGGCGGCGTCTCCGGTGCCGTCCACGACCGTGCCGGACCGAACGACGACGTCATACATCGAACAGGTGTCCTTTCTCGGCGGCGACGAAGACGAGATTGTCGTATTCATACGATGACCTCGGTCGATGCGGTCGCGGCATTCCGTCGGACAGCTCGTAGGCCCGGTAGTCGTGGCCGACCATGAACTCGACGAGTTCCGCGCTGCGCGCCGCGCCCGGCACGTCGAGGTCGCCGACCTCCAGCGAGACCACCGGGCGCACCGTGCCCAGCAGGCGGCCCATGCCCTCCAGGACGTTCTTCTCGGCGCTCTCGGCGTCGATCTTCACCACGTCGGGCGTCAGCGCCCGCGCCGCGACGAACTCGTCGAGGGCGACCGCGGCGACCTCGTGCACGGTGGTGGCCACCCGCTGCCGGACCGCTGCCGGCAGCCGGGAGCGGTAGGCCGAGTTGTAGGGGCTGTAGCCGACGCCGTGGTCGGTCAGCGACAGCTTCCCCGGCGACGACCAGACCGCTGCCGGCACCGCCGTGACGTTGCCGAGGCCGGCCACGTTCTGCGCCAGCAGCGCGTACGTCGCGGGCGTGGGCTCGAACGACACCACCCGGCCGGACCCGCCGACGCAGCGCGCCCCCAGCACGGTGAAGTAGCCGAGGTGGGCGCCGACGTCGAGGAAGGTCGCCCCGGTGCGCAGGTGGCGCAGCAGGAAGGCGCTCAACTCGTACTCGATGAAGCCGTGCCGGCGGATCGCGATGGAGATCTCGTCGGGCAGCCGCACCCGCAGCCGGTCGCCCCAGAACGTGCGGCCGTGGGCGAGCCGGGCGTGGCCGCGGTGCCGCCAGCGGCGCAGCCGCGCCGTGGACGGGAAGACCGTGGGGTACGGCCGGCGCAGGAAGGCCCGCACCGGCCGCCCGGCCGTCGCCGCGTGGCGGCGCAGTTTCTCGGCGAGCGCCCGGCGTTGCGCATCCGTCACGGCAAAGGCCGAATCATGAGAGCCCCCGCAATGGTTCGTGGTTCGGTCGTGGCCGTCGATGGCGTTCGATGCCATGGCAACGCCATCGTGTCGCCAGACCGCAGCGTACGTCAATGTCTTCGACCGGTCCAGAATTGATTTCCCGGTGCCGATGCGAGGCCCTTATACGACACGGCGAGAACGGCTGGAAACCCCTATTGCCGGCCCCGGAGGACGGCCGGGCGCGAGCCCGGGATGTGCTACGTTGGCACGCGGCCGGTGACGGTACAGAAAGGGTGGCGGCCCGTGGGTGACGCCGAACAGGACGCGATCCTCGCCAAGATCCGTGACGCGCTCTCGGGGCTGCCCGGCATCGCGGGCCTCGCCCTCGGCGGGTCCCGCGCCCGGGGCACCGCCGACCGGAAGTCCGACGTGGACGTCGGCGTCTACTACCACCGCGACGGCCGACCCGACATCCGGGAGCTGAGCGCCGCCTTCGCCCGCATCGACGACAGCGGCGACGCCGGGTGCACCGACTACGGCGAGTGGGGGCCGTGGATCAACGGCGGCGGCTGGCTCGTCGTCGACGGGGTGAAGACCGACGTCCTGCTGCGGGAGGTCGACCGCGTCCGCGCCGTCGTGCGGGCGTGCGCCGCCGGGCGGCCGGAGATCCACTACCAGCCCGGCCACCCGCACGGGTTCTGCACCGTCATCTACGCCGGGGAGCTGCACCACAACGTCGCGTTCCACGACCCGCAGGGCGTGCTCGCGCAGCTGCGCTCGCTCACCGACCCCTACCCCGAGCCGCTGGCGAAGGCGCTCGTCGGGCAGTTCGGCTGGGAGTCGCAGTTCGCCCTCGACACGGCGGTCACCGCCGCCGGCCGGGGCGACGTCGCGTACGTCACCGGCTGCGCCTACCGGGCCGTCGCCTGCCTCACCCAGGTGCTCTTCGCCACCGCCGGCCGCTACCTGGTCAACGAGAAGGGCGCGGTGGCGGAGGCGGCGACCTTCCCGACCACCCCGGCCGGGTTCCGCGGCGGGGTCGACGCGGCGCTCGCCGCCCTGTCCGCCGACCCGGACGACCTGACCCGGGCCCTGCGGCTGCTGCGCGACGTGCGCGAGGAGGTCATGGCCGGTGCCGGGGGATGAGGCCGGGCCCCGGGTCTGGATGGTCACCGGGGTCCCGGGGGCCGGCAAGTCGACGACCGCCCGCGCGCTGGCCCGGTCCGTGCCCCGGGGCGTGCACGTCGAGGGCGACGCGCTGCAACGGCTGATCGTCGCCGGCAACCGGCCGCCGCAGCCGCAGCACGACGAGGAGGCCGAGCGGCAGATCCTGCTCAACGTCGGCAACCAGTGCCTGCTGGCGCGCTCGTTCCTCGCCGCCGGCTTCCTGGTCGTCCTCGACTACGTGGTGACGTCCCGGCAGCGGCTGCGGCACTACCTGGAGCTGCTGCACCCCGCGCCGCTGGGCTTCGTGATGCTCCGCCCCGACCTGGCCGTCGCGGCGGCACGCGACGAGCTCCGCCCGCACAAGACGGTCCTGCGCGGCTGGCTGCACCTGGCCGACGAGATGGCCGGCGAGCTCGCCGGCGTCGGCCTCTGGCTGGACAACGGCGACCTGACGGTCGACGAGGCCGTCGCGGCGATCCGCGCGCGGGCCGGCGAGGCCACCCTCACCCTCGACGCGCTCGACGCGCTCGACGCGCTCGACGCGCTCGACGGCCCCCGGGCGTCGGTCGGCTGAGGAGCGTCGGCCGGGCGCGCCGGCCGGCTGAGACGGGCGTCGGTCGGCTGAGACGGGCGTCTGTCGGCCAGGGCCGGCTCAGTTCCCGGCGCTCTCGTAGCGACGCAGGCCCCGGCGGAACACGGCGACGGCGAGCAGCACGCACCAGGCCGCCACCACCGGCGTCAGCAGGCCCACCCACGCCAGCCGCCCGTGGCCGAGGAACGCCGACACCGGGAAGAAGCCGATGAACGCGAACGGCAGGGCGGTCGCCAGCACGGCCTGCAAGCCCACCGAGTAGATGCTCAACGGATACTTCGTCAGCTCGCCGAGCTGGTCCAGGCCGGCGGCGAAGGTGTTGATCGCCCCCCGCAGCCAGAACGACGTGGAGTTGGCCACCACGGTCAGCGACACCTTGATCAGCAGCGCGCTCGGCAGCAGCACCGCCGCGAGCGCCACCCGCCCCGGCGTCCACGCCACGTCCAGGTGCGCCAGCGCGGTGCCGAGCAGCCCGCCGCCGACGGTCAGGTTGCCGAAGGCGTTCATGCCCACCCGGCTGCTGCACACCTGCAACAGGCACGGATACGGCCGCAGCAGCATCCGGTCCAGCTCGCCGCGGTTGATCAGCCCCGCCAGCCCCCACGTGCCCTCGGCGAGCAGCTCGCTGGCCCCCTGCGCGAGCACCATCATCCCGAAGATCAACACCACCTCCCACACCCCCCAGCCGTGGATGCGGGGGACCCGGGCGAAGATCGTCGCGATGAGCAGCAGGCCCGCGCCCTGGGTCAGCACGGCGGCGACCACCAGAATCCAGAAGTCGGCCTGGTACTCCAGGGTGGCCCGCAGGTGCGCGCCGAGGCAGCGCCGGTAGACGCGCAGGGTGTGCACGGGTCAGCCCCCGTGCACGGTGAGCCGGCGGACCGCGACGTGCCACAGCCGCCGGGCCAGCCACCACAGCGCGACGATCCACAGCAGTTGCACCCCCACCGCCAGCGCGCCCGGCAGCCCGGGAGACCGGCCCAGGAACAGCATCGCCGGTGTGTTGGTGACGGCCTGGAACGGCAGCACCTCGGCGACGTGCCGCAGCCACGCCGGGAAGAACGCCAGCGGCACCGTGGCCCCGGACAGGATCCCGGAGACCGCCACCCGGGCCAGGCTGATGCCCAGGTAGTTCTGCGTCCAGAAGCAGAGCAGCCCGCACATGTAGACGATGAGGAACTTCAGCGGCACCACGGCGGCGAGGCTCGCCACGAACAGCGCGAGCCGCCCCGGCGGCGGCAGCGGCACCCCGCCGAAGGCCACCAGGGCCACGGCGCACACGGTCGCCGCCGCCGCCGTCTCCAGCAGCGCGAAGCCCAGCGCCTCGGCGAACCGGCCCTTCTGGTAGTCCACCGGCTTGACCAGGTCGACGGCCACCGCGCCGCTGCGGATCCGGGAGGCCATCGCGAAGTCGGTGAACGTCGAGACCAGGCAGTTGGTGAAGAACGACACCAGCAGGTACGCCTTCATCTGCGGCCAGGTGAAGCCGGCCAGCGAGTTGCCGTCGGCCAGCAGCGCCCGCCACAGCGCGAACATGGCCACCAGGTTGAACACCAGCATGGACAGGCTCATCAGGAACGGCACCCGGTAGGCCAGGGCGTTGCGCCAGGCGATCCGCGCCATGGCCCGGTAGGGCCGCATCAGCCGGCGCCGGTCAGGGCGGTGGGGGCGTCGCGCTCGTGCAGCCGGCGGATCAGGTCGGCGACCCCCTCGTCGTCGATGCGCAGGTCGCGCACCTCGACCAGCCCCATCACGGCCGACGCGACCGCGCCCGCCGGGCGCAGCGTCCGGTCGAAGCGGACCACCAGGTCGCGCTCGCCGGCCCCGGTGCTCACCTCGGCGTCGGGCAGGCGCTGACGGATCAGCTCCAGCGGCGCGGGCGCGGCCAGCTGGAAGCGCACCGTCGAGTGGCCCGCCAGGGTGTCCCGCAGGACGTCGACCGGGCCGTCGTGCCGGATCCGCCCCTCGTCGACGACGACGATGCGCCGGCACACCTCCTCGATGTCGCCCACGTCGTGCGTGGTCAGCAGCACGGTCGTGCCGTCGGCGACGAGCTGCCGCAGGAAGGCGCGCACCCGGTCCTTGACCGAGACGTCCAGCCCGATCGTCGGCTCGTCGAGATAGACGATGCGGGGCTCGTGCAGCAGGGCGGCGGCGAGGTCCGCCCGCATCCGCTGCCCGAGGGACAGCTTGCGGGCCAGCACCGGCAGCAGCGGGCCGATCTCCAGCACCTCGCAGAGCCGGTCCATCGACCGGCGGTAGTCGGCCGCCGGGATGCGGTACATGTCGCGCAGCAGCTCGAACGTGTCCTGCACGGGCAGGTCCCACCACAGTTGCGTGCGCTGGCCGAAGACCACGCCCACGTTGCGCGCGTTGGCGACCCGGTCCCGGTGCGGCACGACCCCGGCGACGCGCACCTCGCCCGCGGTGGGCACCAGGATGCCCGTCAGCAGCTTCACGGTCGTGGACTTGCCCGCGCCGTTCGGGCCGACGTACGCCACGGACTCGCCCTCGTCGACGCGCAGGTCGACGCCGTCGACGGCGCGGTGGACGTCGAAGCGCCGGGTGACCAGGTGCCGGAGCGCGCCGGCCAGGCCCGGCGCCTTGCGCGGGCGGCGGAACTCCTTGACGAGGCCGGTGGCCTCGACCAGTGCGGCCGTGGGGGCCATGGCGCTGTGCTCCGATCTGCCGGACGACAAGAGGGCGGGCGACCCGACGGTCAGTCACGGCCCCAGGCGTCGCCCGCGGCCAGCCCCAGCGCGGCCAGCCGCGCCGGCGCCGCGCCGAGCCGCTCCACCTCGGGGTGCGTCACCCGGGGGAACATCCCGCCGAGGGCGAGCGTGGCCAGGACCCGTTCGCGCAGCGCCGGCTCGACCGGCCGGCCCCACGAGTCCCACAACGACCGGAACGGCTCCACCCGCGTGCGGGCCAGGCCCATCAGGCACGCCGTCACCCACAGCGACCACAGCTGGTCGGCCGGCACGCGGGCCGCGAGGTCGGCCAGCCAGGGCTGCGGGTCCGCCACGTCGCGCGCGTACCGCTCGCGCAGCGCCGGCACGTCGACGCCGAACCGGTCGACGGCCGCCTCCAGCGGCACCGGGCTCCAGTCGTTGGTGGGCCGGTCGTTCTCGACCACGACGCGCGGCTCGCTGTGCTTGAAGTACGGCAGGCAGTCGAAGCCGTCGAGCGTGCGCGCCGGGTCGGGCGACCAGCCCGGCGGCGGCTCGCCCACGTAGCAGGACGCCTCGCGGCGGCCCCGGTCGTTGTTGCCGACCACGCTCGGCACGTCGTGGTGCGCCGCCAGGTTCGGCACCGTGAGGTGGACCGGCAGCCCCACCTCCCGCGCGAAGTGGGCCACGGCGACGTCGTCGGCCTCGTCCGGGTCCTGCCCCGCCATGTAGTCGACGAGCCCCTTGGCCGCCGTGGCCGGCAGGGCCAGCGCGATGGTCGGCACGTAGTCGCAGACGGCGCGCACCCAGCGCGCGCCCAGCAGCGCGGCCATCCGGACGGCGGCGCCGTTGCGCGACCCCCAGTCGCTGTGCAGGGCGACCGCGCCGTCCGGCCGGGCCTGCACGGCCCGGAAGGCGTGCTCCAGGAAGCCGGGGAACACCACCGCGTCGTCCTGCAACACCAGGTGGTGGGTGCAGCCGGGCCCGGCGGCGGCCCACGCCGCCCTGGCGGTGCGCAGCGTCCGCGGCGGGCCGTCGGGCTCGGGGTCGAGGACGATCTCGACCGGATAGGGAGCCAGCCGCCGCGCGAGGTCCTCCGCGAGGTGTCGCCGGGACGGATGCGTCATGACGGCTACGGACACGCCACCATGAGACAACTGCTTCTCCTTCCGGCCGGCGGTGTCACGATCGGGCATCGGCGTGGATCGCGGTCAAGGTACCAGCGTTGCCGATCGGGGGCGACCCCTGGCGCCGTTCTCCCCGCGCGTGTCGGCGGCCTGATCGCTTTGTCGTCGGTCAATGCGAGGCGACGTCGGGCGGCTCCGGCGCGGGCGTACCGAGGTCGAGCGACAGCGCGACCCCGAAATGGTCCGAGGGATACTGGCCGCTGTCGTCGCAGGCGGTGCCGAGCAGGGCGGGGCGGGTGGCGCGGACCGGGTCGGCGGCGCGGTACAGGACGTGGTCGAGCCGCCAGGTCGGCGTCGGCACGGGCATGGTCAGCGCGCCCGGGGAGCCGCCCGCGGCCGCCCACGCGTCGACCAGCGCGCCCCGGTCGCGCAGCCGGCCCATCAGGACGCCGTCCGCCGGGCAGTTCAGGTCGCCGCAGACCAGCAGCGGACGCCCCGGCGGCGCCGCCCCGGCCGCCGCCTCCAGGCCCCGCAGGCACGCCTCCTTCGCCTCGTCGGGCCCGACCGGCAAATGCGCCACCCAGACCGTGACGGCGGCCGTCGACACCTCCAGCACGCCCGGGTGGCCGCCGAAGCCGCCGAAGCCGGGCACGGGGAAGACCCGCCACGCGCGGATCGGCGCGCGGCTCAGCACCGCCAGGCCGGGCGTCCGACCGGGGCCGGAGTGCGCCACGTCCCACCGCCCGGGCAGCCCGTCGGCCAACTCCCGCGCCCGCCCGGCCCCCGACCCGGCCGGCGCGGGCACCTCCTGGAGGGCGACCAGGTCGGCGTCGGCGTCGGCCAGCGCGCGGGTCAACAGGGCGGCCCGGCGTTGCCACACCCGGCGTTCGTCGGCCTCGCCGAGGGCGGGGCTGTCCGCCCGGGCCCCGCGCAGGACGGCCCGGTCGCGCCAGTACCGGTGGGGCGTACCGGTGCCCCAGATGTTGTACGTGACGACGCGCAGCGGCATCCCGGCCCGACCCTCCCCGTGCGACGGCCCGTCGGCTCCGGGTCCGCGACGCCTCGCACCGTAGCAGCGCCCGCCCGGCGCGGGGCGACGCCGGCCGCCCGCCGGCCGGCACAGGGGGCCCGGGAGAATAGGGGCAGCGGCGCGGACGATGTACGGGTAACGCGCAACGACAGCCGGGGTATTGAGCGGTTACGATTGCTCGCCCTCTCGTACTAAGGAGCTGTCTTGGGTCTCGATCGGCGACGTTTCCTCGCGCAAACAGGAATCATGGGCGCAGGGGTTGCGCTCTCGGGCACAATTGACGCGCTCTTCACGGCGGCCCCCGCCCTCGCGGGCCACGGGGGCGGATACGGCGCACTGGTGCCCGACCCGGCCGGGCTGTTGGACCTGCCCCGCGGATTCCGTTACCGGGTCCTTTCCCGGGAGCGCGGCACCGCGCCGGCCGGCGTGGCGCCCAGCAGTTTCGACGGGATGGCCGCCTTCTCGGGCCCCGGCCGCGACGTCCGGCTCGTCCGCAACCACGAGAACCGGGTGGGCGCCGCCGCGCCGGTCGTCGCGCCCGCCGAGCTGACCTACGACCCCGTCGCCGTGGGCGGCACCACGACGCTGGTCGTCGGGCCGCGCGGGGTGGCCGAGCGGATCAGCCTGGGCGGCACCTCGACCAACTGCGCGGGCGGGGTGACCCCCTGGGGGACGTGGCTGACCTGCGAGGAGACGGAGATCCGCCGGGGCGAGGGCGGCCACGAGAAGGACCACGGCTTCATCTTCGAGGTCGACCCGTGGCGCACCGACCGCAACGTGGACCCGACGCCGCTCACGGCCATGGGCCGCTTCGCGCACGAGGCCATCTGCGTCGACCCCCGCACCGGCGTGGTGTACGAGACCGAGGACGCCTACGGCGAGAAGTTCGGCTGCTTCTACCGGTTCCTGCCCCGCCGGCCGCTCGCCGGCCACGGCAGCCTGCGCGCCGGCGGGCGGCTCCAGGTGATGCGGGTGCCCGGGGTGGCCGACCTGTCCACCGTCGGAGAGCCCGGGGCCGCCTTCGGCGGCGTCGAGTGGCTCGACGTGCCGGACCCCCTCGCCGCGAGCGTCCCCGTGCGGTTGCAGGACTACGGCCCGGGCGGCGTGACCCACGCCCAGAAGCTGGAGGGCGCGTGGTGGGGCGCCGACGGCGCGGCCTACTTCGTCTCCTCCTTCGCCGTGCGCGAGCACGGCTCCCAGGCCGACCACCAGGGCCAGGTGTGGCGGTACGTGCCGGCCACCAACACGCTGACCCTGGTCGTCGTGTTCCGCGGCACCGACCCGGGCGCGGAGCTGTACAAGACGCCCGACAACATCTGCATGACCCCGGCCGGCGGCCTGATGCTCTGCCAGGACGGCGACGGGGACAGCTACCTCATGGGCACGACCGTCGACGGCGAGCCGTACCTGTTCGCCCGCAACCGGCAGAACCTCGGCACGGAGTCCGCGCCGTCGTACGGCGAGTTCGCCGGGGCCTGCTTCGCCGACGATCGGCGGACCATGTACGTCAACTGCTACGCCCCCGGCACGACGTTCGAGATCACCGGCCCCTTCCGCAGGTAGCGGGCCTGGCGACGCGCCGCGCGGCGGCCCGGCGACCCCCGCCGGGCCGCCGCGGCGCGTGATTCCCGCCATACCGTGGCGTCGCTGCGGGCGGATCCGCCGTCACCCCGCCCCCCGTGAGCGCGCGCCGCCGGTGCCACCTGACGAACATGAGCACCCCTACTCATCCGCCCGGCGGAAGCGTTGGGCAAGCTCGACGCATGTTCGACCCCACACCACCACTGAGCCCGGCCCGGGGGCGGGTGGGCATCACCGCCGTCGGGGCCAGCCTGCCCGGGCAGGCCGTGCCCACCGCCGAGGTGCAGCGGCGGCTCGCCGAGGCCAGCGGGCTGACCCTGCCGCCCGGCCTGCTCGCGCGGATGACGGGCATCTCCTCCCGCCGGCTGGCCGCCGACGGCGAGTACGCCTCCACCCTCGCCGTGCGCGCCGCCCGGCAGGCGCTCGCCGCCGCCGGCCGGGAACCCGAGGAGGTGGACCTGCTGCTGTTCGCCTCCGCCACCCGGGACGTCGCCGAACCCGCCACGGCCCACATCGTGCAGGCCGAACTGGGCAGCCGCGCCCACGCCCTCGACGTCACCAACGCCTGCAACAGCTTCCTCAACGGCATCGACCTAGCCCGCTCGGCGATCCTCGCCGGCCGGGCCCGCCGCGCCCTGGTCGTGACGGGGGAGACCCCCACCCGGGCCATGCGCTGGCAGGTCGCCGACCTCGACCAGGCCCGGGGCGCGTTCGCCGGCTACACCTTCGGCGACGCCGGCGCCGCCGTCATCGTCGAGCCCGTCGCGCGCGGCGGGATCGTCGACGTCGACACCGAGACGTGGTCGGAGCACTGGACCGTCGGCGGCATCCCCGGCGGCGGGTCCCGCCACCCCCGCGGCGACGAGCACACCTACTTCACCGGGGACGGCCGGGCCCTGCGCGACGTGTTCGAGAAGATCGGCGGCGACATCCTGCACCGGGTCCGGGGCCGCACCGGCCTCGACTGGGCCGACTACGCCCGGGTCCTGGTCCACCAGGTCACCCTGCCCTACCTGGACCGGTTCGTCGAGGTCACCGGCGTCCCCCGGGACAAGCTGGAGATCACCGTCGGCGAGCTGGGCAACCTCGCCAGCGCCACCCTCGGCGTGCAGCTCGCCCGCGTCGACGCCACGCTGCGCCCCGGCGACCGGGTGCTCTTCGTCGGCCTCGGCGGCGGCGTCAGCCTGATGACGATGGTCTGGGAGAAGTCGTGACCGGCCCGGGGGAGGGCGGGACCGCGCTGTGGGTGGTGGTGCCCGCGTACAACGAGGTCGCCCGCATCGGCGGCGCCCTCGCCGCCCTCGCCGCGCAGACCGACCGGGACTTCACCCTGCTGGTGGTCGACAACGGCTCCACCGACGGCACCCGGGACGAGGTGCGCCGCTTCGCCGTGCGCGCGCCGGTGCCGACCCGGCTGCTGCGGGAGGAGCAGCGGGGCGTCGGCGCGGCCGTCGACACCGGCTTCCGGCACGCGATCGCCCAGGGGGCCACGCTGCTGGCCCGCACCGACGCCGACTGCCTGCCCCACCCCGGCTGGGTGGCCGCCGCCCGCCGCGCCCTGACCGGCGGGGCGGCCATGGCGTGCGGCCGGATCGAGGCCCGCCGCGACGAGCACGGCCCGCTGGGCCGGGCCGGGTTCCGCTGCCTGGTGGCCGTCGCCACCACCTTCGGCCGGCTGCGCCCCGCCCACCGGGGCCCCGGCTACCGGGCCCCCTACCGGATGCACGCGGGCAACAACATGGCGATCACCGCCGAGGCGTACCTCGCCGCCGGGGGCATGCCCCGCCGCCCGTCCCCGACCGACCGGGAGTTCCTCAACCGGGTACGCCGGCACACCGACGCCATCGTCCACGAGCGCACCATGGTGGTGGAGAACTCCACCCGGCGGCTGCGGGCGTACGGGCTGCGCCGCACCGCCGCCTGGTACCTGGACCGGGGCAGCGGCCGGCTCTCCCCGGACCCGCGCTGACCGCACCCCCGCCCTGAAACGAGTCCCGCGATGCTCGACGAACTGGCCGCCGCGCTGCGCCGCCACCCCGACCGGGCGGCCGTGCTGACCGCCGGCCCCACCGGCCGCACCCGCACCCGGGCCACCCGGGGCGAGCTGGCCGACCTCGCCGACGGGTACGCCGCCGCGCTGCACCACCACGGCCTCGCCGCCGGGGACACCCTCGGGGTGGCGGTGCGCCCCGGCCCCCTGGCCCTGTCGGTGCTGCTCGCCGCGCACCGGCTCGGGCTGCGGGTGGCGGTGCTCGACCCCAGCGCCGGCCCGGACGTGCTCACCGCGCGCCTGGCCCTGGCCCGCCCGGCCCTGGTCGTCGCCGACGCGGCGGCGCAGGCCGTCGCCGGCTGGGCGCGCCCGCTGGCCGACCGGGCCCGGCTGGCCCTGCCCCGGCTGGCCGAGCTGGGGCCGGTTCTCACCGCCGGCCGCAGGCTGCCCGGCTGCGCCCCGGCGCTGCGCCCCCGCCCCGGCCCGGCCCCCGACCGGGGCGGGCCCGACGATGACGCGGTGATCATCTTCACCTCGGGCACGACCAGCCGGCCCCGGGCGGTCGTGCACCGCCGCGCCGGCCTGGACGCCGGGATGCGCGCCGTCGCCGACCTGGTCCGGCCGCGCGCGGGCGCGCCGGTGCTCGGCGGCACGTTCTTCGTCCTCGTCCCGGCCCTGGCCAGCGGCGCGCCGGTGGCCCTGCCGGCCCGCCGGCCCCGGGTCCTGGCCCGACAGGTGGCCCGGCTGCGCCCGCAGGCCAGCTACCTCACCCCGCCGCAGCTACGCGCCCTGCTGGCGCAGCGGCCCCGGCTGTCCGGCCGGTTCTACAGCGGCTCCGCGCCGGTCAGCGCCACCCTGCTCGACCGGGCCAGGCGGGCCGGCGCCGAGCAGGCGTGGGGGGTGTACGCCCTCACCGAGCTCTTCCCGGCCGCCGCCGTCGAGGCCACCGAGAAGGCCGCCTTCACCGGCGACGGCGACCTCGTCGGCGCGCCGCTGCCCGGGGTGGACGCCCGGGTCGGGCCCGACGGGCGGCTGCTGCTCACCGGGCCGGGGCAGGCGCACCGCTATCTCGGCGAGCCGCCGCACGAGATGGTCGACACCGGCGACGTCGCCCGGCTCGACGGCGACCGCATCGTCCTCGCCGGCCGCAGCAAGGACATGATCCTGCGCGGCGCGGAGAACATCTACCCCGGCCTGTACGAGCCGGCCCTGCACGTGCCCGGGGTCAACCTGGCGGTGCTGGTCGGCGTGCCCGCCGACGACGGCGACGAACGGCTCGTCGCCGTCGTCGAACCGGAGCCCGGCGTCGACCCCGGCCGGCTGCGCGGGGCCCTCGACCCGGTCCTCGCGCGGATGGGCGCCGCCCGCCCCGACGCGCTGCTCATCGCCCCGGTGCCGACGAGCGGACGGTCCCGCAAGCCCGACCGGGCCGCCACGGCCGCCCTGGCCGCCGCCGCCGGCCGGCCCGCCCCGAGCCCGCGCCGGGGCGGCCGTGGCTGAGCGCCCGGCCGCGGACGCGGCCCCCGCCGACGCGGCCCCCGCCGGGCCCGGTTGGCCCGTCGGGTCCGGCCGGTCCGGCCGGGGCCGCCGCCGCGACCGGCGGGTCTACCTGCGGCGCTACCCGCTGCTGTTCGGCCTGCTCGTGGCCACCCGGCGTCGGCCGGCGCTGCGGCTGGGCCGCACCGTGCTCGTGCACGACCCGCAGGCGTACCTCGACGCGCTGACCCGGCTGCCCCTGGACCGGGCCGGCACCGGCACCGTCGGCGGCACCGCCCACCGGCTCGGCGTCGACGGGCTCCTGTTCGACCAGGAGGGCCCCGAGCACCGGCGGCTGCGCCGGGCCCTGCACGACGGGCTGGGCGGCGCCGGGGTGGCCCGGCTGCGCCCGGTGTGGACGGCGGTGCTGCGGCGGCGGCTCGCCCCGCTGGCCGCCGGGGAGGCGGTGGACCTGGTGCCGGTCGCCGCCGAACTGGCCGGCGTCACCACGGCGGCGCTGCTGGGCGTCGACGCCGACCCCGTCGCCCTGGCCGCCGCCGCCCGCCGCGCCGCCGCCACGGCCGCCGCCGCGCAGCTTCCGGGCCCGCGTCCGCCCGGCCGGGCGGATGCGGCCCGCCGCGCCGTGGCCGACCTCGCCGACCTGCTCGGCGGGCCGCCGGAGACCGCCGGCCTGGCCGGCATGCTCGCCGTCGCCGCCGTCAACACCACCGTGTCCGGCCTGCCCCGGGCGGTCGCCTGGTGCGCCGACGACCGGCTGTGGGACGCCGCCGCCGACCCGGCCGGCCGGGAGGCGCTGGTCGACGAGCTGCTGCGGGTGACCGCGCCGAGCCCGCTGCTGCCCCGGGTCGCCGCCGCGGCGGGCGTCGCCGGCGGCTGCCCCGTCCGGGCCGGGGACCGGCTGCTGCTGGTCGCCCGGCACGCCGCCGGGGCACACCGCGCCGGGCCCGACCCGGCCGCCCCGGCCCCGCCCCGGATCGCGCGGCTGGTCTTCGGCGTCGGCCCGCACTCCTGCCCGGGGGCCCGGCTGGCCCGCGCGCAGCTCGCCGACACCCTCGCCGCGCTCGCCCCGCACCGGCCGGTCGTGACCCGGGCCCGCGCCGACGGGCGCGCCGCGCTGCCCGGCTGGGCGCGCCTGGTGATCCGGGCCGGCGCGTGAGCCCCGCCGGGGCCGGCGACCGGGGCCGGCGCGTGGACCTCCACGGGGCCGAGGTGGCGGTCACCGGGGCGAGCGGCTTCTGCGGCGCCGCCGTGGCCCGCGCGGCGGTGGCCGCCGGGGCCCGGGTGCGCTGCCTCGGCCGCCGCCCGGGCCCCGTCGGCCGGCACGTCCCGTGGGACGCCGCCCGCACGGCCCCCGACCTCGCCGGGGCCGACGTGGTCGTCCACCTCGCGGCGGCGGTCGGTGACCCGCCGCCCGGCCGGGCCGCCGAACGCGCCTACCGGGCCGTCAACGTCGACGGGGCGGCCCGGGTGCTCGACGCCGCCGCCGGCCGCCCGCTGGTCTGGGTGAGCAGCGCCAGTGTCTACCGGCCCGGCGGGGCGGCCCTGGTCACCGAGGACCACCCGACCGACGGGCAGCTCTCCGCGTACGGGCGCACCAAGGCCGCCGGCGAACGGCTCGCCCTCGCCGCCGGCGCCGTCGTGCTGCGCCCCCGGGCGGTCTACGGCCCCGGCGACCCGCACCTGCTGCCCCGGCTGCTGCGCTCTCGCCGGGGCGGGTGGCTGCCGGTGCCCGGCCCCGACGTGCGGCTCAGCCTCACCGCCGTGGAGAACCTGGCCGACGCCTGCCTGGCCGCCCCCGCCTGGCCGGGCGGGGCGTACAACATCGCCGACGCGCGGCCGTACTCGCGCGACGCGGTGCTGCGCGCGGTGCTCGCCGCGACGGGCGGCCCGGCGCGGCTGGCGCACCTGCCGGTCGGCCTCGCCCACGCCGCCGCGTCGGCGGCCACCGCCTGGTCGGGGCTCACCCGCCGCGCGCCGCTGCTGACCCGGTACGCCGTCGACCAGCTCGCCCGCGACATGGTGCTCGACCTCGGCCGGGCCCTCGCCCAGGGTTACCGGCCGCGGCGCGACCTCGCCGACTACCTGGCCGCGCCGGGCGGACCAGGGTGGGCGGTGCGCGGGGCGCGCGGCGGCCAGGAGCGTGGGTAGACTCCGCGTCGCGGCCGGATGACCATGCGTCGGGGCCCCTCGCGCGAGGGCGCCCTCGTGCGATCCGTGCCCGGGAGAGGGATGGGGTGCCCGCCAGGTGATGACTCTTGCGGCGGTCGCGGCCGACGTCTCCTGCACCGCCCTTTTGGTGCTCGATTCCGACGGCCGGTGCGTCTGGTCCAACGTGGCCGCCGGCCGGCTCGGGGTCCGGCCGGACGAGCTGCCGCTGGCGCGGGCGCAACCGGGCGGCCCGGCCGTCGAGGTCCCCTGGCCGGCCGCCGAGCAGGCCACCCGCTGGTTGCAGGTGTGCTGCCACGGCGTCGACTCCGACGGGCAGCCCCTGCGGGTGTACGAGGTGCGCGACGTCAGCGCCGAACGCCGCGAACGCGAGCGGGGCCGCAACCACCGGTGGCGGCTGGCGCGCATCGAGCAGTTGGCCAAGGTCGGCACCTGGGAGTGGCACGTGGCGACCGGCGAGGTCGTCTGGTCCGACGTGCTGCTGCAGATGTTCGGCCTGCCGCCGGGCACCACCCTGGACTATCCGTCCTACCGGCAGCTCGTGCACCCCGACGACATCGGCCTCATCGAGCGGACGCTGGAGTCGGCGCTGGCCAGCGGGGAGTCCTTCTCGTACACCCACCGCATGTACCTGCCCGACCGCGTGACGGTCCGGGTCTTCGAGTGCTATGGCGAGGTCTTCACCGACGCCTCCGGCGTCCCGGAACGCGTCCTGGGCACCGCCCATGACATCACTGCCATGCGCCGGGCCCAGGACGAGCTGACCCGGCTGGCCGAGCGCGACCCCCTGACCGACCTGCCGAACCGGCGGGCCCTGCTCGCCCGCCTCGACGACCTGCTCGCCTCCGGCGGCGGGCGCTCCGGCGCCCTGCTGCTGATCGACATCGACAACTTCAAGGACATCAACGACGTGCACGGGCACGCCGTGGGCGACGACGTGCTGCGCGTGCTGGCCCGGCTGCTCGTCCGGCACCTGCCGGCGGGCACCGTCCTGGGCCGCCTCGGCGGCGACGAGTTCGCGGTCGTGCTGCCCGACGCCACGGCCGGCGGGGCCCTCGCCGTAGCCGAGAGCCTGTGCAACGCCGCGGTGCGCAGTCCCGTGCCGCTGGTCGACGCCGGCCTGCGGGTCACGCTGAGCATCGGAGCCGCGTCGCTGGCCCCCGGAGACACCCGCGACGTGGCCCTCGCCCACGCCGACCTCGCGCTCTACGAGGCGAAGAACGCCGGGCGCAACCGGGCCCGGCTCTACCTGCCCGAGCAGTACCGGCACGCCGTGCAGCGGGTCAACGTGGTGGCCCGGGTCCGCAACGCCCTCGACGAGCGCCGGATGCGCCTCGACGCCCAGCCCATCATCGACCTGCTGACCGGCGAGGTGGTCAGCCACGAGCTGCTGATCCGGTTGCGCGACGGCCGGGAGCCCGAGCTGGCGCCGGCCGACTTCCTGCCCACCGTGGAGCGCGACGACCTCATCGGGGAACTGGACCGGTGGGTGGTGGCCACCGCCACGGCGGCGCTGGCCGACCCGGCTGCCGCGGCGGCCGGGACCCGCTTCGACGTGAACATCTCCGCCCGTTCGCTGGAGTCGCCCGGCTTCGGCGACTGGGTGGTGGGGCGGCTGCGCGCGGCCGGCGTCGAGGCCCGCCGGCTGGGCCTGGAGGTCACCGAGACCGCGGCGATCACCAACGTCGCGGCCGTGCGCAACCTCGCCGGCACGCTGCGCGATGCCGGCTGCCGGCTGAGCCTGGACGACTTCGGGGCCGGCTTCGGCTCGTTCGCCTACCTCAAGCACCTGCCGTTCAGCACCGTCAAGATCGCCGGGGACTTCGTCCGGCAGGCCGACCGGGGCGGCGCCGACCCGGTGCTCATCGACGCGGTCGTGCGTGCCGCGCACGGGCTGGGCATGCGCACCGTCGCCGAGTCGGTCGACCGCGACGCGCTGGTGCCGGCCCTGCGCCGGCTGGGCGTCGACGCCGGCCAGGGCTACCACCTGGGCCGTCCCGTCCCGCTGGACGTCCTGCTCAACCGGGTGCCCGACGATCGTCCCGCCGCCGTGGACGCCCCGGCGTGGCACCCCGACCGCTGACCGCCCCCGGCCCGACCCCCCGACCACCCGCCCGCCGCCGCTCCCCGGAGACCCAGGTGACCGCATCCCCCGCGCCGGCGCTGCCCGGCGGCGTCACGCTCGCCACCCCCGATCCCGATGCCGCCCGCGCCTTCTACGCCGGCCTGCTCGGCTGGACGTACGCCGCGCCGGCTGGCCCGCGCCCCGGGCGGGCCGGGGCGACCGTCGCGTACGCCGGGGGGACGCCCGCCGCCGGGCTGGAGCCGGCTGCCGCGCCGGCCCGCTGGTGGACGGTCCTCGCCGTCGGCGACGTCGGGGCCGTCCGGGCCGCCGCCGGCCGGGCCGGGGCGCGCGTCGACGGCGACGACGTGCACGACCCGCTCGGCGGGTCCTTCCGGCTGCGCGCCGGCACCGACGTCGTCGTCCCGGGCCTGGGCCGGCCGAGCTGGTACGAGTACATGACGACCGCCCCCGCCGACGCCGACCGGTTCCACGCCGACGCCCTGGGGCTGCCCGCGAGCGTGCCGCCGGGCGCGCCCGACGACGCGTACGCCCTGCTGCTGGCCGACGGGCGGCCGGTCGCCGGCCGGCTGGCGCTGCCCCCGCCGCTGGTGGGCCTGCTGCCCACCGGCTGGATGGTCTACTTCGCCGTCGCCGACCCCGACGACGTGGCCGGGCGGGCGCAGGGGTTGGGCGGGCGGCTGCTGGTGCCGCCCCGCGACGTGCCGACCGGCCGGGTCGCCGCGCTCGCCGACCCGGCCGGCGCGGTGTTCACCGTCGTCCGCCCGGCCCCCGCCCCGGCGTAGCGCGGCGCGTACGGCGCGGGTGGCCGGTGCCGGGCGTACGCTGGCCTGCGTGGATCACGAAGACCGCATCGCCCTGTTCCTCGACTACGAGAACCTCGCGCTGGGGGCGCGCGAGCACCTCGGCGGCATGGTCTTCGACCTGCGTCCCCTCGCCGACGCCCTCGCCGAGCGGGGGCGGGTGGTGGTGCGCCGGGCGTACGCCGACTGGTCCTACTTCGACGAGGACCGGCGGATGCTCACCCGCTCCCACGTCGAGCTGATCGAGATGCCCCAGCGCATGGGCGCCTCGCGCAAGAACGCCGCCGACATCAAGATGGCCGTCGACGCCGTGGAGCTGGCGTTCGAGCGGGCGTACGTGTCGACGTTCGTGATCTGCACCGGCGACAGCGATTTCACGCCGCTGGTGCACAAGCTGCGGGAGCTCAACAAGCGGGTCATCGGCGTGGGCGTGGAGAAGTCGACCTCGGCGCTGCTGCCGCCGGCGTGCGACGAGTTCCTCTACTACGACCGCCTCGAGGGCGTCGACGTGCCGCCGGCGCGGGCCCGGCGCGGCCGGCCGGCGCGGCTGCCCAGCCCGGAGCCCGAGCAGGGCGGGCAGGTCGAGCGGGCCGGGCAGGTGGAGGCGGCAGAGGCGGTGGAGCCCGAGTCGCCGCCGGTGGGCGCGGAGCCGGCCCGCGACGTCGACACGCTCAGCGTGCTGGTGGCGCAGACCGTGGCCGGCCTCCAGGGCAGCTCCAGCGGGGAGGTCACCGCCTCGACGCTCAAGCGCACCCTGCTGCGCAAGGACCCGACGTTCAGCGAGTCCGACTACGGCTTCCGCACCTTCGGCGAGCTGCTGCGCCACCTCGCCGGGCGCACGGTGATCGAGCTGGCCGAGGGGCCGGCGAAGGGCGACCCCGAGGTGTCCCTGCCCGAGCACGGCGACCGGGAGGTGGCCTTCGGGCTGCTCCGGTCCGTGGTCGCCGACCTCGCCGGCGGCGGGGGCGACGTCGCCCTGTCCGGGCTGAAGAACCAGCTGCGCCGGGCGCGCCCCGACTTCAGCGAGAAGAAGCTCGGCTACCGCAGCTTCCTCCAGTTCTGCAAGGCCGCCGCCACCAGCGGGGTCGTCGACCTGCGGTGGAGCGCCGACGCCGACGACTACCTGCTGACCGTGCCGGCGGCTTCCTGACCGCGCTCCGGCGGCCCCCGCCACAACGGACCGTCCGGATCGGACGGTCCGTTGTGCCGCCCGGCTACCGTGGGCAGTGGCGTCGCCACCCACGCGCGGGGCGGTGCCGGTGCCGGCTCCCTCGATCGCTAGGGTTGGGACGTGTCTCTATGGATGGCCGCGATGTGGGGAATGGTCGGCAGCGCCGTCGCGGAGGCACTGAACCTCTCCGCCATGATGCGCCCGACCAGCGAGTCCGGGGGCCGGTGGCAGTGGCCGTGGCGGGACCAGCGGGACAGGCCGATCGTCGTCTTCGCCGTCCTGTTGCGGGCGGCGGCCGGCACCGGCCTGGCCGCCGCGGCCGGCGCGGGTGGCCTGGCCGACACCGCGTTCGCCAGCTTCACCTTCGGGGTGGCCGCGCCACTGGTGATCGCCAAGATGTTCGACCAGGTCCGGGTGGAGCCGCCGGCCGACCCGCCCGCCGACACACCGGACGGTGGGCCCGATGACGGCGCGTGACACCCGGTGGCAGCGGTGGGTCGCCGCGCTGGCCGCCCGGCCGGCGACGGCCACCACCACCGCCGTGCCGGTTCCCGGGCGCACCCGGTTGGCCGCCGCGCTGGCCGCGCGGCCGGTCGCCGGCCCGCGCCGCCCGCCGCCGCCCGGGTTCGGCGACGGGCACGCCGAGGGCGGCAAGCTCACCGAGCGGGTGAAGGGGATCCTGGCCGCCGTCCTCGGCGTGACCGCCGACCAGCTCCGGGTCGACGCCGACGGCGACGTGGGCATCCGCGCCGGTTCCGCCATGATCTTCGTACGTGTCCAGGACGACCCGCCCCTGGTGGACGTCTTCTCGCCGCTGCTCACCGGCGTCGAGCCGACCCAGACGCTCTACCAGCGCCTCTCCGACCTGACCAACGGGCTGGTCGTCGGCCGGGTCTACTGCACCGGCGGCACGGTGTGGGCCTCCATCCCCGTCTTCGGGCAGGACTTCGTCCCCACCCACCTGCTGCTGGCCGTACGCGGGATGATCGCCCTGGCCGACGACCTCGACGACCGGCTGCGCCTGGAGTTCGGCGGCAGCCGGTTCTTCGGGTCGGAGGCGTCCGGGCTGACCCCGGTGCCCGACCCGACCGGCTACCTGCGCGACCTCGCCGACTCGGGGGCCTCCGGGGCGCGGGGCGCGGGCAGCGTCCTGGTCGACCTGCTGGCCGACCGGGGGCACACCGAGGAGCTGCGGTTGCGCGCCGACCACGGCGACGGGCACGCCGCCGCCCGGTTGGCGGCCCTGCTGGCCGAGCGGGGGGAGGCCGGGGAGGCGGAGCGCTACTGGCGCGTCGCCGCCGACCTCGGCGATCCCGGGGCGCACGACGAGCTGGCCGCCCTGCTGGCCGCCGGTGGCCGTCCCGACGAGGCGATCGACCTGCTGCGTCGCGCCGTCGAGCAGGGCGACCGGCGGTCCCTGCCGCTGCTGATCACGCTGCTGACCGAGCACGGGCAGCTCGACGAGGGCATCGACCTGCTGCGCCGCTGGGCGGCCCGGGTCGACCCGCCCGGGGCCTGACCGGCGGCGCGCCCGAGGATGGAGGCCGCCGGCGGCGCGCGACCGCCGATCCCGGCGGCGTGCAAGAAAGATCGGGGGCCGGCGACCGCCGGACCCCCGATCTCCCGTGGGCGATGTCAGTCCCGCTGCACGACCATGCCCGCGCCGACGGTGCGGTTGGTGGCCTCGTCGATGATCACGAAGCCTCCCGTCGTGCGGTTGCGGTGGTAGTCGTCGACGAGCAGCGGCACGGTGGTGCGGATGCGGATCCGGCCGATCTCGTTGAGTTTGAGTTCGGTGGCGGTTTCGTCGCGGTGGAGGGAGTTGATGTCGAGGCGGTAGTGCAGCCCCCGCACGATCGCCCGCGCGGAACGGGTGGTGTGCTTGATCGCGTACCGGCCGCCGACGGCCAGCGGGCGGGTCTCGTCCATCCAGCA
This sequence comes from Micromonospora sp. NPDC002575, assembly GCF_042889525.1. NCBI lineage: Bacteria > Bacillati > Actinomycetota > Actinomycetes > Micromonosporales > Micromonosporaceae > Micromonospora > Micromonospora sp. NPDC002575. Next base: position 181,414 of record NZ_JBIARA010000016.1, read on the forward strand.
GACCATCGCCTCGATGTCCTGCGCCACCGCCGGGGCGTTGTGCGGCCGGCAGATCATGTCCCCCCGGGAGATGTCGATCTCGTCCTGCAGACGCACGGTCACCGACATCGGAGGGAACGCCTCCTGCACCGGCCCGTCAGCGGTCTCCACCGCCGCGATCGTCGAGGTGAACCCCGACGGCAACACCATCACCTCGTCACCCGGCTTCAGCACCCCCGACGCGACCTGCCCGGCATACCCCCGATAGTCCGTCACCGTCGTGGACTGCGGCCGGATCACATACTGCACCGGGAACCGCACATCCTGCAGGTTCCGATCCGAGGCGATGTGCACCCGCTCCAGATGATGCAACAACGACGGACCCTCGTACCACGGCATGTCCTCCGACCGCGACACGATGTTGTCCCCCCGCAACGCCGACACCGGCACCACCGTCAGGTCCGGCACGTCCAGCTTCGCCGCGAACGCCGTGAACTCGTCCGCGATCGCCTCGAACACCTCCTGCGACCAGTCCACCAGATCCATCTTGTTCACACACAACACCAGATGCGGCACCCGCAACAACGAACACAGGAACGCATGCCGCCGCGACTGCTCCACCAGACCCTTACGCGCGTCCACCAGGATCAACGCCAGATCCGCCGTCGACGCCCCCGTCACCATGTTCCGCGTGTACTGAATATGACCCGGCGTGTCCGCGATGATGAACTTCCGCCGCGGCGTCGCGAAGTACCGGTACGCCACATCGATCGTGATGCCCTGCTCCCGCTCCGCCCGCAACCCGTCGGTCAACAACGCCAGGTTCGTGTACTCGTCCCCCCGCGCCGCGGACACCGCCTCCACCGCCGCCAACTGATCGGTGAACAACGACTTCGTGTCATACAACAAGCGGCCGATCAACGTCGACTTACCGTCGTCCACACTCCCGGCCGTGGCGAACCGCAACAGGTCCATCGGCCGCGCCTCCACCTCGACCGGCGCCATGTCGATGCTCATCAGAAGTACCCCTCCCGCTTACGGTCCTCCATCGCGGCCTCGCTGACCCGATCATCACCCCGGGTCGCGCCCCGCTCGGTGACCCGCGTCGCGGCCACCTCCTCGATCACCGCCGCCACACTGTCGGCATCCGACCGCACCGCCGCCGTGCACGACGCATCCCCCACCGTCCGGTACCGCACCACCTCCACGAACCGCGTCTCACCCGCCCGAGGGGTGAAGAACTCGTTCACCGCGTACAACATCCCGTCCCGCTCGACCACCTCACGCTCATGCGCGAAATAGATCGACGGCAACGGAATCCGCTCCCGGGCGATGTAGTGCCACACATCCAACTCGGTCCAGTTCGACAACGGGAACACCCGGATCGACTCACCCGGATGATGCCGACCGTTGTACAACGACCACAACTCCGGCCGCTGGTTCTTCGGATCCCACTGCCCGAACTCGTCCCGGAACGAGAACACCCGCTCCTTCGCCCGCGCCTTCTCCTCATCCCG